>JBAZPA010000020.1:0-11175 GCA_041648435.1 archaeon | reverse complement strand
GAATAAGCGGAGTTTGCACGTGTTCTTGCATGAAATCGGGCATTCGTTCGGCGGCCTGAACGAAGGTTACGGCATGACTTTTTTGGGCGATGCGGAAAACGGGGGAATCGCCTATTACAAGGAAAACTATGATAAAAAAGCGCCGGCTTACAACTGGGACATTGAAGGTTGCCCAAAATGGTGCTCCGGGGAGATTAACAAAGGCTCAGCTTGTTACCCGGCTTACACGATTTTAAAGGATTGCCTGCTGTCGCCCCAAACAAACACGAGTGAGAGCGCAAATGCTTGCTCTGCGTCTTTTATCGGCGCCCTAGAAAACGGGCTTGGGATGGCGCAGCCATTTGACTGCAACTTCGGCAATAACTGCACGGACAACACAAATTGCTGGTACATTGGAAACGGGTATTTCCGCGCGCACGCAAATGACATCATGTTTGGCGGCGGTGGCATAGGTTACGAAGATTTTGTAAGCGGAAACACCCTTCCGACTTATGGACCTGCCGGAGAGCACATAAAGGAAGTCATTGAATTGCTGCTGAAATCAATAAGCCAGCGCGGCCAAACGCCGAAGCCGAATATTTACAGCTATTCCTTTCACAATGAAGATAACTTAATCAAGGGAAACATCAAATTCAGTTTAAGGACCGGCAGCAACGAGCCGTTTATTTTATTAAATGATGAAGTTTTGAATAATGCGTTTTTTATAAAGCAGGTTATTGATTCCAAAAATGAATCTATTATTAACCCAATTAAAAAGGAGGACTCAAACGGGGATTACAACGCTGACATTTCAATATACAACCCTTCCAAGGGTCCCGTAAAAAGCGTTTATATCAGTTTTATTTCGGCAGTCGACGGCAATGCTGAATGGAAATACGACCTTAACCTTTCGGACCTTTCCCTGGCTTATTATGCGCCGCCGCAAGATTTGAAGAAATCCGCCGACGAATACATAATCTCGCAGGTCGGGCAGGAATATTTCGACCGGTATTTTGAATACTTAGGGGACAAGCCGTATCCTGAAGATGTTCCCGACAGCAATTCAAGAATCTTGCAATACAATCATAGGATTGCCGTGGGCGATTACAACGAAAATATCAGGATAACCGTTTGGTTCAATCTCAGGGACGGGGCATGGGAAATCGGCAACGGGTACGGCACCGATGCGGAAGGGCTTCCAGACTGCGTTTCCGAAAAAGCCAAATGCATGCCATTCGGAGTAACGCAAGAAAGGGCAGTCGAAATAGCGCGGGAGAACGGCGCATTTGACGGCGCCGAAAAATACGCTGCAGGCATACATTATTACTACGGGGACGTCCAGTCCTATGTTTGGGATATCACGACTTTCAAATCCGCCCTGAACGGAAAAACCGCGATTATTGATTTAAACTCAGGGAAATTGATTTCAATTTCGGACTGGCAGGCTGAATTCGCCAAAGCGGAATATCAGGACGCCGTGCCTTTAGGAGCAGACCAGAAAGGGTATGACCAAAATAAGCCAAGCTCATCAGGAGAACTTGTTTCCGCGGAATACGCGAGGGAAAAAGCAGCCAAATTGGTTGTTGGAATAGACTTTAACGGCGCTGAAGCAGGCCTTGTTCAGTTTGAAGGAAAGCCAGCCTACAAGGTTGTTGGAAAAAAATCCGGAAAAATAATTTTCGTTTTGCCCATAGAATTGGATGTTACGGTATTAGTTGACGCGCAGTCTGGAGAAGTTTTAAAAATGGAGTTCCCTTGGTGGAGCTTTCTCGTGATGAGTTGATTTCTGGCCGAAATTTCCGCTGAAGCTTCACTTCTTGGCCTTCTTTTTTGGGGTATCTATCGACGCTATGAGTTCCTACGCCTTCTGGAGGTCCTTGCGGAGAAGCGCCTCCTTTTTCGCGCCGGCGCAATTCATTGGAGCAACAGTCCCCAATCCTTTAACGAGCTTTTTGGGCATTATTTTTCCCCATAAAAAGTTTTAACCAATTTGGGCAAATCCTCTTTCGTTTTCTCGCCGTTTCTTATCCTGTCAAATAATGCTTTCGGGGTCAGCCAGAAATATTCCACAAAATCGCTTTTGTTATAGTCCGGCGCCCTGTCCGTTCGTATCTCATAAACTTTCATAAATGAAGAAACCTTGTTTTTCCGCGGGGTCAGGTAACCAAGCAGCCTGTGCGGAACCTTGCCAACGTTTATTTTAAGCTCTTCCCGCATTTCCCTCTCCAATGCGTCTTCATAAGTTTCCCCGCTTTTAACATGCCCGCCCATACTCATGTCAAGGCACGAAGGGAAAATTATTTTGTCCGGGGTCCTCCGCGGAATCCAGATTTCGTTCCTTGAATTCACGATGAAAGCGTTTACCACCCTGAAACAGGAAAGGTTTTCCGCAATGATTTCGGAGCGCTTCCTTTTCCCGATAACTTTGTCGTTTGCATCAACCAAGTCAAGGTATTCATCACGCGGATGCGTCAAATTCATAATGCACGGGGCAGGATTCGGACCTGCGAAGACACTAAGTCACAGCGTCTTGAGCGCTGCCCCTTTGACCGCTCGGGAACCCGTGCTACAGCCTTTTCTTCGCAAGAAAAGGCTGGCGAAAAGAATAACTTTGCTCCGCAAAGTTCCTTGCCAATGAGTATGTTTCGGCTTTGCTTGAAAAAACTTTGCTTCGCCGTGCGGAAAGAATTACTTCTTGTTCCAGTTGTCGAAGAAGCCCTGCGGCCTCGGCACCGCCTTGAGGATTTCCCAGACGTCAACGTCCCCCCCAGAAGGAACCTTGTAGTTTCCCTTTGCGGTGTTCAGAACTACTTCCGCGACCTTCCGGGGCGGCGTGCCCTCGAAATTTGTCATTCTCGTTTTCGTTGTTCCGGGGTTGACGCAGTAGACCTTGAGTTTTGGGAATCCGAGGGCAAGGGACTGCGAGAAGCCGCGCACCCCGTATTTTGTGGCGCAATAGGGGACCAGTTCGGCGTAAGGCGTTTTTCCCGCGCCGCTCGAAATGTTGATTATCATTTCCTTCACGTGCGGAATGCAGGCGCTGGTCATTTTCATCAGTCCCTCGAGGTTCACGCGGCACTGCAATTCGATTTCCTTGAATGTCTGTTCCCCGAAAGGAACCCACATGCTGTTTCCGTGCCTTGCAAGCACTCCCGCGTTGTTCACCAAAATGTCTATTTTCCCGAATCTTTTGACCGCGCTTTTCACGCAGCCGCGTATGCTCTTGTCGCTAGCAACGTCAAGCCTGAGGAGAAAGGTTTCGCTTGCGCCCAATTCCCTGCATTTTTCTGCGGTTTCCTTTCCCGCTTTCTTGCCCTTGTTGTAAGTGAGGACAAGCCGCGCGCCTTCCTGCGCAAAGCCGAAGGCGATTTCTCTGCCTATCCCGGAGCTTGAGCCCGTAACCAGAACGGTTTTCTCCGCAAGACTTGAATCCTTTGGATTTGCCATTATTTCACCTTCTGCAACTTAACGCAGGGAGGGAGATTTGAACTCCCGCGGGCTTTCGCCCAAGAGCTTAGCAGGCTCTCGCCGTAACCAGACTGGGCCACCCCTGCAGAGCCTTTCAGCCATCGCGCTTCGCGCTCAGGCAAAAGGCTCGCGAAAGAAACCTTTTTGCTCCGCAAAAAAAGGAATGCAAAAAGCGCCTTTGCAGACCAAATCTTGGAGACAAAAAATATTAAGGGGATTGCTTGCAATGCATTCCATAATAGTGAAGCAAAAACGCAGGTAAGAAAGGGATTGTAATGGCTGTGAGGAAAAGGACCCCGAGCATAATCAGGTACATTGCCGTGCCTCAGCAGGAGGGAAAGCTTGAGCGCGTGATTGCGGGGGACGCGCTTCCCGCGAAAAGGATAATCGGAAAGTACAGGAACGAGCTTTCGCGCCTGAGCAAAACAGGCACCGACATGCAATTAAAGATATTCATCAAGCAAAACGGAAAACTCGGAAGCCGCGGAACATCCGATTTTCAGGCAATACAGAAACCCGCGGAACTCGAATATGAAAAAACGCTTTTTAAAAATAAAATCAGGGGAAGCAACCTTTCCGAATCCGGCAAGGGAAAACTTGCTGAAAAAATAATGGCAGCGAAATCAATGCTTTACGTCGCGGGAACAAACGTGACTGCGTCAAACCACAATATTTCCACAGACCTCAGGAAAAGGATTGAAAGGATTGCCGAGCACAGGAAAATCGACTTTATCTACACTGACTCAAGAAACCCCAATTCAATCAAGGTTTCACAGAAAACGGGCTGGAAACTCCTTTTTATCGACAGTAACGGAATCCAGTTTTACGGCAAGTTCCTCAAAGGCTGAATTTCACCCTGCTTTCGGCTGGAGCTGCGCCTTGTCCGTGATGCTTGCGATTTCCGAGGCGATTTCGGCTTCGGAATTGCTTCCGTACGAAACCAGTATCTTGTCGAGGTTCCTGAAAACGTAATTTGCCGCATCGCCCCTCTTTCCGCCATTCACGTAAACCGCAAGGCTTTCGCTTCCGTTGGGGCAAAGTTTTCCTGAAGCGTCGGTTGCAAGGCAGTTCTTGTCAATCCCAAAGCCGATTGTGCGCAGAAAATAATCCAATGTCACGCCTGTTGCATGCACATGGACAATGTCGCCGTCCCCGTTTTCCATGTGGACATACTTGCTTCTCAGCTGGTATTTCTGCTGTGACAAGCCAACCGCGTTTCCATTTATGTAAAGCTTGAAATCCGCGTGAATGTGCTGGCTTCCCACAGCGCCAAGGTTTTGGGGAACGTAAGACATTGAAAAGTAAAAGTATAATCCGAGGCCAACCATGACGAGTGCGATGACCGCAATTATCATTGCGCGCTTCGCTCCCCCTTTTGTGATAACCGGCCTGCTTTCTGATTTGGGGTGCTTTGAGTTTCCGTGCTGTGACAATGCTTCCGCCGAACCGAATTCCTTTCCGCATTCATTGCACTTGAATTCAGGCATTTTCTCGTTCCCCAATCTTTGCCAATTATTTACCTATGAAGCTGCCTTTCCGGCTTTTTCCGCAAAGCCGAGAATATTTCTGACAAACGCCCGCTTGAAACCCTGTTGCACACCTTTTCCGCCAAGGCGTAAAGCGAGGGCTGGATTGAGTCCAGTTCAGGTTCGGCTTTTCCGGCGTGGAACGCATAATGCTCCAAGGTGTCTATTACCCCGCGCATTATTTCCCTGAGCTTTTCGTCATTCAATGAATCGTAGCGCGCAATTGCCTCAAGGACCGCCTTTTCGTCGCCCTCGCCGAAGCCGTTATGCGAGAAATCGTGGCCGGCCTCGAGCCTCGAAACCACGAAGTCCGAGATTTCCTCCGAGAAGCGCGTCAGTTCGGCTTCGTCCGAGAAATCCTTCAGCAATTCAATGGGCATTCAAACCACGAAAACAAATGAAAGCAAATTTATTTAAAAGGCTTTGACCATAAACAAAAAACCGGTTCGGGCAAAAATACAATTTATTAACCTTTTTGGATTTGAGTTCCTTCGGCAGGCCGCGAAGCGAAATATTTTTCGCGGCAGCTTTTGCGCAGCAAAAGCATTTCTTTTGCCGGCTTTTCTTTCCGAAAGAAAAGCCGTGCTCCGGTAGCTCAGCGGTAGAGCACCCGGCTGTTAACCGGGTGGTCGAAGGTCCGAATCCTTCCCGGGGCGTTTATGGAACCGAAACGGATTTCCCGGGTTGTGCTTCTTGTACACCCTTTGTATTCCATGATTTCCGGAAGTAGCGAGAAGCCGACGCCGATTGTAAGACGGACTATAAATTTTCTTCTGGGAATCTGGGGAAACGAGATCCGCAAGGCCGCGGCCGAGAAAAACACACTGATTGTAATCGTGAAGCCGAAAATTACGGGCGCAGACACTGTTTTCAGCCACAAAATGGTTCCGGTAAAGAACTGGGCGGATTCCAAGGTGCAAAAAATGATTGAATTCGCGAAGAAATCCGCCGGAGAGCGGGTTTTCGTGGAGCATGGCGCGGTGCACACAAGGCGGCTGAAAGAAGAAATACTAAGGAGGGGTTTTCAGATTGACAGAAAAGCATTGAACGGAAAATCCTTCGGGGAATACTGGAATCGATGTGTTGAAATGGAAACACGGGGCCTTGCAAACGCGCTCAAAGTAAACAAAACCCACATCAGGCAGATTCCGGAGCTCAGTTTGTGGGGCTTTCCCAGCATACTGCGCAATTTTTCGAAAAGCGGCACCGTAAAAAAAATTCCGCGAAGATTGCGGCCAAGGCGCATCTGACGCCTCGGCAATCATTAAATATCCCCGCGGAGTCTTGTTTGCGGTGATTGTTTTGGCTGCGAAGAAAAAGAAAACAGTGAAGAAGACGGTTAAGAAAAAGGCGAAGAAGAAGTCCTGCAACTGTTGCTGAGGCTTCATGATGCAAAAAATCCCGAAGCCGAGAATCGTGCGCGGCCACTGCGAGTGGAAAACGCGCTATTTCAGAATCGTTTTCTCCGAAGGCGGAACCGGAACGCCTTTCGAAATGTTCCCGAAGCGCTTTCAGGAAATGTTCGTGAAGCAGGCTCTTGCCGTGGAAGAATTCTTCGGCGAAACCTTTCTTCTGCAATACGATTTGGCTTCAAAGGTCAGGCAGATAACCCTGATTGTCACGGCAGTGGGAAAGGAAGGCAAGGCGCGCTACAACATGAAGGGGATAGCGCACGTGATTTACCCTGAAAGGCAGACTTATTCGCCCTTGCTCGGAAAGAAAATCGGGAAGAACACCCCGATAATACTCTGGACCCCGGAAGCCCTAAAGCTCACGAACCCTTACGAGGTTCAGCATGTCGCGAGGCACGAAATAATCCATGCCTTTCTCAACAGCTTCATTTTCAGTTCATTGGGCCACGCGAATTCAAGGCACAAGCGGGAATTCGTGGAAAACCTTGTGGACTTTGCCGCGCTCTTCTCGGCGAAAGGAACAAACCTGATTGTAAAGCGCCTGATGAAAGAGCAAACCTGAATTGAGAGGCAAAACGGGGAAATATACATAAGCGTTCTTTTTGCGGTTTCAATTGCCCGGCTAGGGGCGGGGAAAAAGACGCATTCTATATAACTAATTCAAGCGAATCTTCTAATTTTAAAGCCTATTTTAGGTTATTTTGGCAAAAAGGGCTCATTTAAACACTCCAAGCACTTCAATCAGGTCAAATTAACCCCAATTCTGTTTTCGAAGCATTGGGTTCGCAGAAAAAGCCCGATTCGAAGCGATTGAAAAGGCATAAGAACAAATACATAACTTGGAGTGTTATATCCGCTTTATTCGACAAACAAAGTGTTTTTTGGTTTTTTTAACACAAAACCTTTATAAATAAGTTAAGGAGCATAATAAACAGGATTTTTAAATAGTCATTAAAATCAGGGGTGATTTTTTGAAATCGATTGTGGACAGCGCAACAACTGCCTCGGCGGGAAAAACCGAGGACAAAGTGGAAGATTTCGGGGCGCCGAAAATAATGGTTGTCGGAGTGGGCGGAGCGGGATGCAACGCCGCAAACCGGCTGGCTGACCTCGGAGTGGCGGGAGCACAGCTTGTCGCGGTAAACACCGACAAGCAGCACCTGGCAATAATCAACGATGAAATAACAAAAATTCTCATTGGAAAAAGCGTGACGCGCGGCTTGGGAGCGGGCGGATACCCTGAAATAGGGGCAAAGGCCGCGGAAGTAAGCAAATCCGCTTTGTCCGAAGTCCTTTCCGGAGTTGACATGCTCTTCCTTTCAGCGGGAATGGGAGGAGGAACGGGAACGGGCGCGGCACCGGTAATTGCTGCAATAGCAAAAGACCAGGGCGCAATCGTTGTCGCAATAGTAACCTATCCTTTCGCCCTTGAAAAGGCGCGCATAATAAAGGCCGAAGATGGAATAGAGGCATTGAGCAAGGTAACCGACACGGTCGTGGTAATCGACAATAACAGGCTCGTTGAACTGGTCCCTAACCTGCCAATCAGCGACGCGTTCAAGGTGGCTGACGAAGTCGTTGCAAGAACAGTGCGCGGAATAACCGAAACAATCACCCAGCCCTCCTTGATTAACCTGGACTTTGCGGATGTGCGCGCAGTCATGTGCAACAAGGGACTGAGCATGATTGCGGTCGGAGAAAGCAAGGGCGTCAACAAGGTTGATGAAGTCGTTGACGACACATTGCACAACGCATTGCTTGACGTTGACATCGCGGGAGCGGTAGGCTGCCTCATCCACATAACGGGCGGAGCCGAACTGACTTTGGGAGAAGCCAACGGAATAGGCGAAAAACTGACGGAAAATCTTGACCCGAAAGCAATAGTTATTTGGGGCGCAAGGGTTGACCCGACGTTCGAGAACAAGATTGAATGCATTGCCATTTTCACGGGAGTGCACTCGCCCTACATCAGGGGCACGAACGAGGAAAGCTCCTCCAAATCCACCAGAAGCGGCGGAAGGCAGAGGGACGAGTTCAACCTTGACCTCGTAAGGTAAAAGTTCTGATGGCATTTCGGTTGGGCGGGGATTCGGGGTGAGTTCCCTGCCCTAACCTCCTATTTTTTTAGTTCCTAAGAAGAAAGAATAAATAACCAATTCAGCAATTTTACTTTGTATGCCAATTGTCAAAATAGAAGGAGATACCGCGCTGACTCTTTATTGGTTCAAATACGGCAACAATATAGAGTTCCGGCTTTATCCACACTGGACTTCTATTAGGGAAAAACCACCGGCACTTAAGGATCTTGTTCGTGTAAAAAGCGAAATGGAAAAAATTGCCGCGAAAGAAAAGGCCAAAAAAATAATTGTAAGAACATGGATGCCAAAAAACATTATGAAAAGGGCCGGCTTCAAGGAATCTTGGATAAACACTCTCTTTTGTCCTCCCTCAAAAAAATAAGTAAACTTTTGCCATCAATTGGCCCAATATTCAGCAAGCCGGAGCAAAAAGGAAAGCCGGACAGGTGGAAAGGTCTTCGGTTCAGGACCTACGTGAAAAAAGTTCCCCGCGCAAAGCCTTTGTAAGACACGATGCAAAAAGCCGCTGAAATTCAGATGAAAAGCGGCAGCGCGTTAATAGCGAGAATTACGAGTATCACAATCAGGAAAAACTTCCCGATTGCCTTCTCCTTCGCCTTTTTGCCTACCTTCCAATGCGAAAGCCAGGGCACAAACACGATTTTCGCCATTTTGCCCCCGTCAAACGGCTCCATTGGCAGGAAGTTCACTATTGCGACAAGCAAATTCAGAAGCACGAACCATATGAGAAATGATTGCAGGAACGCGATTATTTCGGTTGCAAGCGCGAAACCCCCTGGTTCCTTGTTCTTGGGGTTAAGTTTTTCCTGAAACGTTACTCCAAGCAGCCCAAGCTTGTTGGGCATAAGGGTTTTTTCGAAAACATTGCCGTTCTTGTCCTCAACCGTAAGCGAAACGCTTTTCGCCTTGGACTTTGGCATTGAATCCTGAAGGTTCGCCATTGTGTGGATTTCCTTGCCGTTGGCTTTCTTTACGAGCATTCCCTTTTCCAGAACCCCGTAAGCGGACGTGGAATAGGTGTCTCCGCAAAAGCTCGTGTTCTGGTCCACTTTGAGGACTTCCACTCCGAGAACGGTTTTCGCTTTCACGCTTTCGCTCCAAGGATTGTAAACCGCGCCTATTCCCATGAAAAGCAAAAGAACGCAGAAACTCACCACAAGGTAAGTGATGTAATTCGCCCCGGCTCCCGCCGCGTAAATGCGCATTGATTTCTCCTCGCTTACGCGCTTCAACTGGGATTCATTGGGTTCAACGAACGCGCCAATCGGAAGGAAGCCGAACAGGAGGATTCCCGCGCTTTTTATCGCGACCTTTGCCCTTCGCGCAAGGACTCCGTGCATTCCCTCGTGAATTATGAGTATTAAAAACAATGAAATCCAGGCGTGCAATGGCGCGGTAATCGGAACGTTCGGAAGGCTCACTCCCGGAATCAATGGCGCCACGCCGGGGCACGCCCGCTTTCCCGCCAAGAGCTTGGAGATTATGTCCATGCCCTGCGAGAGCAGCGAAACAATCGCGAATCCCGCGAAGCCAAAAATCACGAAAGCAATTCCAAAGAAGGGCTGCTGGCCTTTCAGCATTGAATTCTGGAACATTCCGCCAAAAGAGAGGAAAAACAGCCCCGCGAGCACAAGGGCGGTAATCGCGAGCCACAGCGCCTCGAGCCTTTTGTCCTTTGTGCGCTTCGAGAAAACGAAGTGCGCGCCAATCAGGCCGAAACCCATTATTATTCCCGCGTCGCCGATAAAATCGATTATTTTTCCCGCTTTCGCGAGCCTGTCAAGCAGAGGAAGGAAGCGCCTTGTGCGAATCATCGAGGCAATAAACCATGTTTTCGCGTTTGTTCCGAGCCTGCGCTTTACGAGGTAAGTGAAGATAACGGAAACCGCAAGGAAGGCAATAAGCCAAAACACCCAGTCGAATTGCGCCAAGCGAATTCACTCTTCCTTTTCCTTTAAGTCAATAGCCAAAAGCTTTTCGATTTTTCCAAGAAGCACGTTGCTTGGCTTGAATTCCGAGAGCTCTATTCTATGTAAGGTGCTCTCCTTTTCAAACAATTTCTTTGCGGTTTCCTCGCGCGTCCAGCCGAGCTTCTGGCGCGCCTGCTGGACTTTCAACCCAAATTTATCCACCAGCACTGTTTCATCCCTGCTTTCGCCGCTTGGAAAGAATATTTTCTTGGGCGCAAAGCGCTTTTGCTCCGTGCTTCCCAGAATTACTCTCCCGAGTCTCGCGCATTCCTCGCAGGCAAGCATTTCGATTCCCTCGATTCTCACGCGCCTTGCATTCAACGCGGGCCTGCCGCAGAGTTCGCATTCCATTTGGTTCCCGCAGAAAGGAAAAGCCAAAACGGTTATAAAAAGGGTTTTTTTGGAAGAAAAAACATCAGGGAAGCAAATTCGCGTCAAATACGATTACCTTGTTGTCCTTCGGGTCAAAAAACGCGTTGTGCGCCCCAATCCTTATGCCGGCTTCCTCGGCCCGGCGTTCCACAAAACCAAACATATCCCTGACTTCACTTGGAACATTTTGCTCGTCAAGCCCCGCAAGCTCGTAAAACTTGGTCACAAAAAAACTCGTTTTGCCGTCCTTCCAGCCCAAATGGTATTCCGCAGTCTCGAAATTCTTCGGAAGGATTTCTTCCAGCCTGCGGAAGACCGAAATCTGGTCAAAAGCGGCATGCCCTTCCTG
>JBAZPA010000019.1:0-11420 GCA_041648435.1 archaeon | reverse complement strand
TTGAATTTGTTTTTGAATTGTTTTACTCATCCTGCGACCGCGTTTGTTTTTGAGTGAATATCTTCTTTTGAAATGCAGGATAAAATTAGAGTAGCGGGGGAAGGATTTGAACCTTCGACCTTCGGGTTATGAGCCCGACGGGCACTCCAGGCTGCCCCACCCCGCTATCAAAACCGGATTGTTGGTTTTTTTGCTTATTGTGTTTTTATTTAATCCCCTTTTAATTAAATAACTTTTATTTGGCTTCCTTTTTCGATTTCAACCCCCTTTTGCTTTATTTCTTCCCTTTCTCGAAATTACCCATTTTGTCCAACAAATTGTGTAATTTACCTGATCTTTTGCATTGCCAAAAGTTCCTTTTTCACCAGATCAATCTTTCCCTGCATAACTTTCAGCCTTTTCTTGTTGTCAGTCCTCGCCATTGCTTGGCCGCATTCGGGGCACTTGAACTGATATTCCGCTGCAACCTCGAAGGCCAGATTTTCGCAGCCCTTGGCGCAGGAGAAGAAATCATAGTTCCTCTCGAATTCCACCTTCTGGTTCAGTTTCTCGAGTTCCTCTTCCTCCTTCTCAGTTATCAGCTCTATTATCCTTTTTGGCTTCACTTCCCAAGTGTATGAATACCATCCGGTTTTCATGTTCTTGTCCTTGTTGTATTCCACTATCCCCCTGTAATGCAACCGGTTCAGGATTGCCCTTATTTCGGTTACCCTCAATTTCAGTTTTTTTGCAAGGTACTCGTCAGAAACCCACTTCTTGCTGCAGCACGACTTTACCAGGTCTGCCGCGTGCTCGCCCCCCACAGAGTTCAGGAAATCCCTCACCAAAACGTATTTTGTAAGGTCCCCGGAAGGCATACTATTTCATCTCCCAGCATCCATTTTAAAACCGTTTCTTTGTTTTCTTGCCCCTTTCCTGCGGAACAACCTCTATTTTTGCCCCCCTGAATTTCGCTTCAAGTTCCTTTCCCTGCATTAATTCATGCAGAAAAACCGCCAAGGCCGCGACTTCCGAATGCGGTTGCATTGTCACGGAAACATTGTAGTCCGCCAGGCCGTATGCTTCTCTTGGCACCTTCTGCGAGCCAATCAATACAGCAACCTTTTTTTCTTTCCTTATTTTTTCAATTTGCCTTCCAAGCGGAATCCCGTACATCGTCAAGTGCACTATTTTTGCGCCCCGCGCTTTCTGCTTCCTTATTTCGGCTTTCCAGTTTCCTGAAGCCCCCAATGAAGTACCCTTGCCCCAATTCAGGTTGACTTTGTCAAAGCTTTTTTCCAACCCCTTGTCCTTTGGTCCGCAAACGATTATCCTTTTCGCGCCGAACGCCCTTGCCACGAGGCAGCAGTGGCTCGTAACCCGCTTGTCCCTCTCTTCTCTGTGCCCGTATCTGATGATTGTGATTTCTTTTACCATACCTTTAAATTAGTTTAAATCGCTTTTAATGAACATATGCTGGAAGCAAGATTCGTGCGCGAAAACCCGGAATTGGTGGCAAAGTCCATTGAAAAGCGCTTCAAACCCGGAAAGCTCGCCGCCTTGGAGGAATTCCTTGCCTTGGACAGGCAATGGCGCTCGCTGAAGCAGGGGGCTGATGAACTGAAGCATTCCCGCAACGTGGTTTCAAGGGAAATAACCGAGCTCAAGTCTGCGGGAAAGGACGCCTCGAAAAAGCTCCTTGAAGCAAAATCCATTCCCGAGAAAATCCGCGCGTTGGACTCGGAAGCGGATTCCCTTGAAGAAAAGTTACAGCAGATTGCTTCCTTGCTCCCCAACGTACTCCATGAATCCGTTCCCGCGGGAAAGGACGAATCCGAGAACCCAGTGGTAAAGGTTTTCGGGAAGCCGAAGAAATTTGATTTCGAGCTCAAGGCTCACGGCGAGCTCGCGGAATCATTGGGTCTCGCGGACTTTGAAGCCGGCGCAAGGGTTTCAGGCCGCGGCTTCATTTACCTAAAAGGCCCCCTGGCGCTTCTTGACATAGCATTGCAGCGCTTCGCGATAGACCTTCTAATGAAAAAAGGCTTCGTTCTTGTCGAGCCGCCTTTCCTTCTCGGCCGCGAAGCCTATTCCGGCGTAACCCCTTTGGATGATTTTGAAAGCGTGATGTACAAGGTTGAAGGCGAGGACCTGTTCATGATTGCGACTTCCGAGCACCCTTTGGTGGCAATGCACAAGGGAATGATTTTTTCCGAATCCGAGCTTCCCAAGAAATACGTCGGGATAAGCCCTTGCTTTCGGAAAGAGATTGGCGCTCACGGCGTGGACACGCGCGGCTTCTTCAGGATGCACCAGTTTAACAAGATAGAGCAGGTCGTTTTTTCCGTCCCTGAGGAATCATGGAAACATTTTGAGGAAATGGAGGAAAACATCGAGGAAATTTATTCCAAGCTCGGCTTTCCGACCCGCAGAGTTGAAATATGCTCCGGAGACCTCAGCCCGAAGAACGCAAAGCAGTACGACATTGAGGCATGGTATCCGCGCGAGCAAAAATACGGGGAAGTCGGTTCGTGCTCGAACTGCACTTCATACCAGAGCGCGGCGCTGGGAATAAAATACAGGAAGGGAAACGAAAAATTCTTGGTTCACACCCTGAATTGCACCGGCCTTGCGACAAGCCGCGCCCTGCGCGCAATCCTCGAATATTGCCAGAACGAAGACGGCAGCGTTTCGATTCCGAAGGCGCTTCAGCCCTACATGAACGGTTTGAAGGAAATAGCGCCTAGCATCAAGCCCAAAAAATGAGCGTGCTTTAGGCACCAATGGAACTCATTTTATTGCTTTCTTTGTTTGTTTTCCTTTTGCAGGGAACTTACAAAGTAAATTTCTTTTGCGGAATTTCTTTCGCGAACCTTTCTTTTGTAAAGAAAGGCTCTGGGCCGGTAGCTCAGTCTGGCAGAGCACTTGGCTTTTAACCAAGGTGTCCGGGGTTCGAATCCCCGCCGGCTCGCTCAGCGACGAAAGGAGTTAAGCCTTGCGGAGCAAAGTTATGCTTTTCGGAGGCGAACTTTTCCGGAGGAAAAGTTATTCTTTTTGGACGCTTTTTCTTTCGAAGAAAAAGTGTGGGCCCATAGCTCAGTCTGGCAGAGCACGTGGCTCTTAACCACGGTGTCGGGGGTTCGAATCCCCCTGGGCTCGCTCAGGCAGCGGAGTAAAGTTTTGCGGCAGGAACTTTATTTCGCGAACCTTTTGCCTGAGCGATTTAACGCCAGAAGCGTTAAATGTGTCATACCCGTTTGGTATGACACGAAGCGATGGCTAAAAGGCTTTGGGACGGTAGCTCAGCCTGGGAGAGCGCACGGCTGAAGACCGTGTTGTCGGGGGTTCAAATCCCCCTCGTCCCACTCCCGTTTTTTTGGCCGGCGCCGGCTAAGGCAGGAAACAGAAAAAACAACAGAATTAGAAAAAAACAAAAGTGAAACAGATTTTTTAAAAAAAGAAACTATTGTTGGAACAATTATTTCTTCTTCTTATTCTTTTTCTTTGCTGCCATTTCGGTCATCCTCCAAAATATTTATAATAATCATTCTGTTTTAACTTGTATTTAAGGGTTTTCCCCAAAATCGTTTCCGCAAAACAATTTTAACGTTTCACTGCGGTAATTCTTGAATGAACGAAGATGAACCGCAGTTCTGGGCGAGAAAAATCGCGAAAACGATCTCTTCGCGCACAAAATTTCATTTCACCGAAAGTGAAATTCCGCGCCTTCAAAAGTGGGCCGTGAAAAGCAGTTCCTCGCTTTCCGGAGTCCTTCACATCGGGCGTTTGAGCGACATCATCCGCAGCGAGGCAGTCGCAAGGGCGCTGGAGGAAAGCGGCTTTCCGGCAGAATTCATTTATGTTACCGAGGACATGGACCCGTTGCGCAAACTTCCGGCAGGATTGCCTGTAGAATACGAAAAATACATAGGCTTCGCGGTTTCCGACATTCCTGACGCAGATGGCTGCCACAAGAGTTATGCCGAGCACCATTTGATGAAATTCTTCGAGGTTGTCGGCGAATTCCTTTACTTGGAGCCAAAAATTTATTCGATGCGCGAGGAATACAAAAAAGGAAACTTCAACGGTTTCATTGAAAAGATTCTTTCGAATTCCGAAGCGGTAATGGAAATAATAAACCGGCACAAGGACAACCCTTCCGCGGAAAAGCAGTCGCTCTGGAAGCCCATTTGCGACAATTGCGGCAACCTCCAGACAACCGTTGCAATCGGCTTTGACGGAAAAAGAGTAAAGTACAAGTGCGTTGACTATGCCTTCGAGAAATTCACCGCCAAGGGCTGCGGTTACGAGGGGGAAAGCGACCTTTCGAAGGCGAACGGAAAAATGGCGTGGAAAGGCGAGTGGGCCTCGCAGTGGTGCCGCTGGAACGTCTGCTCTGAAGGCGCGGGAAAGGAATACATTCAGGGCAATTCGGCATGGTACGTTAACGCGGAAATCGCCGAGCGCGTCCTCAAATTCCCGATGCCCGAGCCAATTTTTTACGAGCATTTAAACATTGGCGGCCAAAAAATGTCCGCGTCAGTGGGAAACGTGGTTTATCCCGTTGACTGGCTTGAAGTAAGCAGGCCCGAGGCCCTCAAATACCTGTACGTGAAGCGCATAATGAAGACGCGGGCTTTCCTTTGGGAAGAAATCCCGAACCTCGAGCTTGAATTGGACCGCGTTGTTGAAGCAAAATTCGGCTTGTCAAAGGAAACCGATGAAAAGAAACTTAACCAGGCATTGGAGCAATTCGATTTTGCGGGGGTGCGCAGAAGAAGGCTTTCCCCTATTCCAGTGGATTACTCTTTTGCGGCCGCACTCGTCCAGCTCTTTCCCGGCAACAATGAAATAATTTCCCGCCTCTCCGAAATGGGGCACCTGAAGGGCAATGAATCCAATGAATGCCTCGAATTGCTTGGCGAGCGCCTGAACCTTGCGCGGAACTGGGTTGCAAAGCGCGCCCCCGAAAATGTGAAAACAGGTTTCCTTGAAATCGTTTCGGCAGAAACCCTTGCGAAAGCCGAAAAATTCAGAGGCGCGCTTGCTTCCGCCGCAAAATTGCTTGAAAGCGCTTCAGGCGCCGACGAAGCCCAAACCGCTTTCGGTTCCGCTGCAAAGGAATCCGGCAATGCCCGTGAATTCTTCCAGTTGTGCTACCAGCTGCTCATCGGAAAGAACGAGGGCCCCAGAATCGGTTCTTTGGCTTTGGCTTTGGGAAAAGAAAAAGTGATTTGCCGCCTTTTGGGCTCCGCCTGAACCCAAAAATTATTCCATTTCTTCTATGTTATGCACGGTTATTCCGCGCTCGCTTATTTCTAGGGGATGAAGGTCTTCGGAGTGCTTTGTCGCGCGCATTTTTCTCACGTGCAATGTGCGGTTGCTTTGCGTTCCTATTCCCATGTAATGCATTACTATTATTCCGTCTGCCACGTATTCTTCCACGCCGTATTTTCCGAAAGACTTTGAGCCTTCCTCGACTTCGGAAACCAGCAGCGAAGTGACCCCGATTCTTGAAAGCATGTAGCTTATTTTCAGGACCGCCTTGCGCACTTCGTTTTCGTTTTCAAAATTGAATCCCAGTGCCGGAACGGAATCTATTACCACGCGCTTTGCCCCTATTTTTTTTACACCGCGCATGACTTCCAGGAGCAGTTTGTCCAAATCGAATCCGGTTGCGGGCATCGAGTATTCCTCTTCCGAGGGCATTCCTATTTTTCCCACGGAGCCGTCAATCAGAAGGAACCTGTTTTCCTGCTCCATTTTCCTCAAATCCCACCCGAATCTCAGGCAGTCCTGCCTTATGAGTTCGGGCCTTTCGTCCAATGTCACGTAAACTGCCGGCTCATTGAATTTTGTGGCGCCGTTGTACGCGAATTGCACGCAGAAAATGGTTTTTCCGGTTCCCGTTGCTCCGGTTACGAGGAATGACCTCCCTTCAGGCAATCCGCCTTCAATCAATCCGTCCATTCCGGGTATTCCGGTTTGCACCCTGTTCAACACGAAGGCCATTGTTTTTTCCCTCTTTGAAAGGAATCATTTTCCGATTATTATAGCTTTCTGCCAGGAAAACCGATTCTTTTCTATGCCCTTCCCGCGGAAATTACCCCCTTGATTTTTTCCAGTGCGCGAATTGCGTTTTCCAATTGCCCCAAACCAGCAACTTTTACGGTGAAAACGCATCTGTTGTTTCCGTTCACGCTCCTTGCGGTGCTTGAAACGACTTTTGCCCTTTCCGCGCTCAGCGAGGAAAGCATTTGGGAAAGTATTCCCGCCGAATCCTTTGCGTTGACTATTATTTGGGTTTCGTAGCCCCCCTTTTCAGGGTTTCCCCAGATTGCGCCAACCAATTTTTCTTTTTCCGCTGAAACCGCGTTCCTGCAGTCCGCCCTGTGAACCGAAACCTTCCTCTTTGTGGTCCTTAGCGCAATGACTTCGTCGCCTGGCAATGGCGAGCAGCATTTTGCGAGTTTCACGCGCTTTTCGTTTTCTTCAATAAAAACTCTTCCTTTTCCTTTCACCGCTTCCCCGCGCTTCTTTTTTATGACTGCAATTTCAAGGCTCGCCCTTATTTTTTGGAGCGCCTTTTGCGTTATGGCCATTGAAAGCCACGAGCGCTTCGGGGCCTGCTTTTGCGAAGTGATTATCTGCACGGTGTCCGCGTTTTCAAGCTTGGCTGAAAGCGGCGCAAGCTTTCCGTTCACCTTTGCCTTCGCGCATTTGCTTCCGATGTCCGTGTGAACAGTGTAGGCGAAGTCTATTGGCGTGCTTCCTTCCGGCAGTTCGATTACCTGGCCCTTTGGCGTGAAAACGTAAATCTGGTTTTCAAAGAAATCCAGCTTTGATTCCTCGCCCTCGCGCCCATTTCTCCACTCGATTGCCTGCTTGAGCCAGTTCAGTTTCTTGTCCTGCTTTCCCTCCGCCTGCCCTTTGTAGCGCCAGTGCGCGGCAATCCCCAATTCCGCGTTCTCGTGCATTTCCTCGGTTCGTATTTGTATTTCAATTGGCTTTTTTCCCGGCCCTATTATTGCGGTATGCAGAGACCGGTAACCGTTTGGCTTTGGCTTTGCGATGTAATCGTCGAATTGCCCCGGCAAAGGCTCCCATAGCGAGTGCACAGTTCCAAGCAATTCATAGCACTCCGCAACCGTTTTTGTTATTATGCGCACTGCCGCTATGTCGTAAACCTGCTCCAACCCTATTTTTTTCTTCTGCATTTTATTCCACGCGCTGTAAATGTGCTTTGCCCTCGCCTGAATCCGGATCTTTCCGCTTTCCGCCCTGCTTCCGAGCCTTTCCCTTATTGCTTCCATCACTTTTCCGATTTCGTCCTCAATGCCTTTCCTTCGCTCCGCGATTCTTTCCTCAAGCAGGCGGCATTCCTCCGGCTGAAGCTCGCGGAACGCCAGGTCCTCGAGAATTGCCTTTGCATAATAAATTCCGAGCTTGTGCGCTATCGGCGCAAAAACCCGCATTGCGAGTTCGGCCTGCTTTTTCCTTTGCCTTTGATCCGATTCGCCCATGTTTGCGGTTCTTGCAATTTGTATTCCGAGCATTGCGATTATTGCCCTGAAATCGCGGCACGCCGCAACCGCGATCTTCCTTTTTTCCTCGTCGCTTAATTCCTGCCCCAGAATAGTTTCAATCCTTTCAAGCTCGAGCGCTATTTCCTTTGCTTCGCCGTCCTTTTCAAGGGCCTTTGCCAGCTCGTTGGAAATAGATTTGAGGCAAAAAAAGGCCATTCCGCGTACTGTGCTTGCGTCGGGCCGCATTTCCATTATCTGGCCCACGCTTTTCTCAAGCAATTCGATTTCGCTTTTTTGGGCGCCTTTTTCGATTGCGCCGGCCTTTCCGAGGCTTGTTTCAATGAGTTCGCTTGCCTTTGCGTTTGCCATGCAATAAGCTGCCGCGAATTGTTTTTTCAAGCAATTGCTTCGCCGGCAGGAAACCCTATTTCGCGCTTTTCCCCGAAAATAATTCTTTTTGCGCCGGTTGTTGCCGCAATGTCTTCAATGAATCCTTTCAATTTGCCTTCAAGTTCGGCTTCAAGGCGTATTTCCACAGCCTCCTTCATTGACTTATGGTTTGCGGATTTGAATTGCCTAGCTTCCGCGATTATTTCAATTGCCATTTCTCCGCCTTCCTCAAGTTCTGGGAATTCCCATTCCTTTGCCGCTTTCGGCCACTCCTCGAGGTGCAGGCTTTTTTTGCCCCCCTTTTCCCCGAATCCCGCGCAATAAATTTCTTCGGTTACGAACGGCATTATCGGCGCAAGCAGTTTGAGCATTGCAAGCAGTAATTCGCGCAAGGCGTATTGGCATGAAACCCTCGCTTCCCTTCCCCTTTGCCCTGGATTGTACAACCTGTCCTTTGCCATTTCAAGGTAGTAGTCGCAGAAGCTGTGCCAGAAAAACAATTCGGTTGCGCTTTTTGCCTTTGCGTAATCGTAATCGTCGAAATCGTTCGTGGCTTCCGTAACCAGCTTGTTTAACTCGTTGAGCATGAACGCGTCCATTGCTTCAAGCCTTTCCGGTTTTTCGCCATCGTAATCCTTCAGATGCAGCAAAACGAATTTTGAGGCGTTCCACAATTTCGTGGCGAGTTTTTTTCCCGCCACGAGTTCCTTTTCCTTCAAGGGCGCGTCATTCCCTAGGTTTACCCCCGAAGCCCAGTACCTAAGGGCGTCGGCGGAGTACTTTTCCATTATTTCAATCGGGTCAATAGTGTTTCCCTTGCTCTTGTGCATGGGCTTCCCGCTTTCGTCCAATCCGTGCCCTGAAATCATTACATCCTGCCAAGGAATTGCGCCTTCATGCAGCAATGATTTCACTATTGTGTTGAAGTCCCAGAACGTGATTATGTCATGCGCATTCGGCCTCAGGCTTGAAGGAAACAGTTTCTCGTAACCCTTTTCCGGCCAGCCCGCAATTATCAGTGGCGTGAGGGAGCTTGTCGCCCAGGTATCAAGCACGTCTGTTTCCGCTTCGAATTCAGTGCAATGGCATTTCGCGCATTCCTTTACGGGCGGCTTGTCCTGCGTCGGGTCAACCGGCAATTGCCTTTCCTCCGCAAAAACCGGTTCGTCGCACTTCTTGCAATACCATACCGGAAATGGCACCCCGAAATATCTCTGCCTTGAAATGCACCAGTCCCACTGGAGCCCCCTGACCCAGTTTTCGTACCTGTGCCTCATGTAATCGGGGTGCCAGTTTATTTTCCTTCCGGCTTCAAGGAATTTTTCCTTCAGGTCCAAGTATTTTATGAACCATTGCTTTGTGAGCAAGAACTCGATTTCCGTTCCGCACCTTTCGTGCACGTTCAAAGCATGCATTATTTTCTTTTGGCCCTTCAGTTTTCCCTGAACCTTTAATTCCTCGATTATTGCCTTTCTCGCTTCCTTTATCTTCATTCCCGCGAATTTTCCCGCGATTTCCGCCATTGTCCCGTTCCTGTTGAATGAAACCCTCAAGGGCAGTTTGTGGGTTTTCCACCATTCGATGTCCGTCTGGTCCCCGAAAGTGCAGCACATCACGATTCCGGTTCCCTTTTCCATGTTCGCCTTCTGGTCCGCAATAATCGGAACCCAGTATCCGAACAACGGCACTTCCGCTTTTTTTCCCGCCAATTCCTTTGCCCTTTTGTCTTCCGGGTTAATGAATACCGCGACGCAGCTTGAAAGGAGTTCTGGCCTTGTTGTCGCGATTATTATGCTTTTCCCGTTTTCCAATCCGAATTCTATGTCATTGAAGGCGCTTTCTACTTCTTTGTCCTCCAATTCCACCTGCGCTATGGCTGTCTGGCATTCAGGGCAGTAAATGCTTGGGCTTTCCGCCCTGTACTCCCTGCCCATTTTCCACAATTCCAAAAAAGAATGCTGGGAAATCCTCTGCACTTCCGGGCTTACCGTTCGGTAAAGCCTGCCCCAGTCGCACGAAACCCCGAGCCTCGTCCAGACTTCGCGGTACTGCCTTTCCGCCTCGACTGTTTCTTCCATGCACATTCTTGCGAATTCTTTTCTTGGCACCCGGTTTGCCTTTATTCCCCGCTTCTTTTCCACATACCTTTCCGTCGGAAGCCCGTTGTCGTCAAAACCGAATGGGTAATACACGCTGAAACCTTTCATTCGCTTGTACCTTGCGATGAATTCCGCCTGGCTGTACGAGAAAGCGTGGCCTGTGTGAATGAAGCCCGAAATAGTGGGCGGTGGGGAATCGATTATGTATTTCGGCTTCGCGGATTTCTCGTCGAAGGCGAAAATCCCTTCCCTTTCCCAGTAATCCGACCACTTCTTTTCGATTTCTTTCGGATTGTATTCGTTGAGCTCCCCCATCAGTTTCCGCCCCGGATTTTTTCAATCATCACGATTACCCTTTCGCCTTTAATGCTTTCCTCCGCTTTGAAGCCAAGGCTTTTTTCCGGATTGTATTCCATTCTTTCGGAGCCGGTTTTGCGCATCACTTCCCCTTCTGACTTTTTGAGGATTTCGATTATTTCCTTTCCAGCGCTCACTCCGGAAATTATCCTGTCCTCGGCATTCAATCCGGCCTTTTTTCGCAGGGCCTGTATTTTTCTCGTGATTTCCCTCGCAATTCCCTCGGCCTCAAGCTCGGGGTCCATTTCAACCGAAAGGAACGCCTTCCCGATTTCGCTTTCCGCAGACGGCAGCCCCCTTTCTCCATCGCAGGCGGAAATTTCCTTTACGTTCGTCAGAATCCTTATTGTTTCCGCGAATTCCTTCAGCGCGGTCCTGGTTGCGGTTTCCTTTGAGAGCACGAACGCGCTGCGCAGCGGCTGCCTTATTCCGATTCCCTGTTTTTCCCTAACCGAGTTTATCGCCTGCACGGCCTTCCTCGCGACATTCATTCCTTCTTCAAGCCCCGATTCAATCCTTTCCGCCCTCGGCCATTCCTCGAGGTGCACGCTTTCCTTTCCGCCCCCCATTCCCGAATGGATTTCTTCCGCGATGTAGGGTGTGAGAGGGGCGAGGCATTTCGCAATCCTTTTGAAAACGTAATTGAATGTCCACGCGACCACGGAATCGTTTTCCTTTGCCCTGTTCCTCACCAGTTTTATGTACGTCCTGCTCAAGTCCTCGTTAACGAATTCAACCAACTGCGCGGTGCACTTGTGGAAATCGTATTTTTCCATTCCCGCCTCCACTGCCGCAATCGTTGAATTGATTCTTGAAATCAGCCATTTGTCCTCGGTTTTCAATTCCGGCTCTTTTTGCGGCGCGCTTTCGATGAGCGGCTTTGCGAACGAGTATGAATTCCACAATATCACGAGGAACGGCTTCACCACTTCGTTCACCGAGTCTATTCCGAATCTTTTTTCCGCGCCCGGCGCCGAAACCATGAACTGCAATCTTACCGCGTCCACCCCCTGCGCGCCAAACGCGTCCCAGGGATTAACGATGTTTCCCTTCGACTTGGACATCTTTT
>JBAZPA010000018.1:0-11536 GCA_041648435.1 archaeon | reverse complement strand
TGTCTCCGGTGGAAATCGCACAAATCGGTCAATTTGCCGAAAATGAATATTTTGGAAAGCCATGTGGTTTGATGGATCAAATGGCATCTGCGGTCGGCGGATTTGTGATGATCGATTTTAAAGATAAAATCATGCCATGTTATGAAAAAATTGACGTCGATTTCCAGTCGAAAAATTATGCTCTGCTAATCGTAGATACCAAGGGCAATCATCAGAACCTGACACCGGATTATGCAGGAATTCCGATAGAGATGGGAAATGTTTGCCGGGAATTGGGCGTTAACCAATGCCGGGACATCGCACCCGATACATTTTATGATAAAATACCTGAACTCCGTGAAAAAGTCGGTGACCGGGCGGTTTTGCGCTGTATGCACTTTTTTAAAGAGAATGAGCGGGTCGGAAAAATGAAAGTTGCGATGGAGGAAGATAACTTTTCCGTTTTTCTAGATTTGATCAACGAATCCGGAGAATCGTCTTTTTGTTGGTTACAAAATTGCTACTCTTCGACCTATCCCGATAAGCAAGGTATTAGTTTGGGCATATTACTGACGCAGGAATATTTAAAAAAACGAGAACTCCGTGGCGCTTGCCGGGTACATGGTGGCGGATTTGCCGGAAGTTTTGAAGTGTTTTTACCAAATTCCCACGTTGATGATTATCGCGGTTTAATCGAAAAAATATTCGGTACTGGTGCGGTCAAGTCGTTGAAAATTCGGCTTGTCGGTGCAAATAGTTTTCAATTTGAAAGGGAATATTCACTAAATGAATGACATAGAGAAAAAACAAAAAGACAAACAAACAATCAATCGCAGAGAGTTTATCTCAACTATCCCGGTTCTTTGTTGTTTACCCCAGGTTTTGTTAGGTACGGATACTAAGTCTCGCACCGTATCTGAAGGTGATGAAAAAAACATACCTTCGCCTGAAATACAAAAATTACTGCTTACTGTTCCGGAACCTATCCTTCCTTCAAGACCGGATTTGATTGAGATGTATCGGAAATGCTGGGAAATTGGATGGCGTAAAACCGAGCGCGGAACCAATAAAAACGGTTTTACGGATTGGTATATTGATGCGGCCTTTGACAACCGGATCTTTCAGTGGGACACGTGTTTCTCGATTGCCTGGGCAAAATATTCCCAAGGAGTATTGCCAAATATCGTAAGTCTGGATAATTTTTATCGCAAACAGCATCCGGACGGTGCAATTTCCGGCGTAATCCGTAAAACCGATGGTACCGATGATCAGCCGAAGGACTCTCCTTGGTTTACGAGAAACAATTTGTTTTCATGGATAGAATATGAATATTACCTAACAACTGGAGACGGTTCCAGGCTAGAGAAAATTTTACCAATTTTAGTGAAATATGCTGATTGGGTCAGAGCAAATCGCCGACATGCTAATGGACATTATTTCTGGTCAGGATGGAGCAGTGGGATGGATAATTCTACGCGCTCGGTAGCAGATAAATTTTACCCGCCGTATAGCTGGGTGGATTATGATGCAAATGAAGCTTTGGCCGCTTTCTATATTGCGAAAATTGCAGAAGTCGTTGGAGATCAGAAGATTCAAAAAGAATTTGAAAAACGACACTCGGAATTAAAAATACTTATCAACCATGAAATGTGGTGTGAAAAAGACGGCTTCTATTGGGACTTGGATAGAGATGGGACTTTTCTAAAGAAAAAAACTGTCGCTTCTTTTTGGCCGTTGTGGGCAAGAATAAGTGATAGGAACCAAGTGGAAAAATTGGTTGAACACTTAAACGATTCAAAATCGTTTGCGCGACCCCACCGGATTCCCACGCTTGCCGCTAATGAGGTACATTATGCACCTGAAGGTCAATACTGGCTGGGGGGTGTCTGGGCGCCAACAAATCACATGATTGTCAAGGGCTTGGAGGCGAACGGAGAAAATGTTCTTGCCAGGGAAATTGTGGTTAACCACCTGAATAATATGGCGATAGTTTTCCAAGCGACCAAGACCGTGTGGGAGAATTATTCTCCTGAATTTCCAAAACCCGGAAAACCTTGGGCAAAAAGCGATTTTGTCGGTTGGTCGGCGGTTGGTCCAATTGCTCAACTGATAGAATTTTACATCGGGATCAAGATAAATGTCCCCGACAAAAACCTTCACTGGGATCTTTTAACAACCGAAGGTGTTGGAATTCGCAATTTGAGAATGGGAGATGGAAAATATCTGGATTTGTTTGTGGAAGAACGTAATAGTTTGTCAGATACAATTTTCATAATCACGAAAGGTACCTGTATGTGTAAATTAATAGTGAATACGGGAACCCGTGTATTTAATGCTGAGATTCCGGTTGGTGAAAAGAGAATAACTTTTTCTTGATTGGAAAAGTTTTTTGAAATTGTTTGACAAATGAATACATTGTTAGTAAATTGCAAACGTGTGCGGGAACGTTCGCAGTACTTTGAAAATGATAGACTGGCAGCGCTTCTAAGAGGTAGAAGGTAAAAAGGTTGTTTCTGTGTTGTTTGTAAAAATCGTTAAACTTTAGGAGGATTTGTTATGAAAGTTGCAAAAATGTTCTTTTGGGGCTTTATGTCGCTAATGTTGTTTTTCTGCTCTGTTCAGTCCTTTGCAGGTGTAACTATTGGGGGGCCGTACACGGCAGATGAGCATACCGTGTTGTTGTTGCATTTTGATGGTGATTTGACGAACGAATCACAGCTTGCAAAAAATGGAGTTGGGCACTCTGTTAGTGGAAGTTTAAGTTACGAGGCAAGTGTAACTGGCTTGAATCAATGTTTGCGTCTTGATAACAATGCGCAAAGTGATTCTTCTTGTGTGACTGTTGCAGATACCTCTTATTTGGATTTAACTGATGATTGGACCATTGAAGGTTGGGTAAAAGTTGCAACAATCGGAGAAGCATGGATGACTGATCCAAGATTGGTTATCAAAGCTGGCGATGCTGCGTTTTGGCTCCCGAACTATTATGTTAATTTAAGCGGTTCATCGAAGTGGTTTTTAAGTGGCTATAATGTAGATGGTCAGTATTTATGGCCGGAAGTATCTTCTGCCGAAAATATCTTGACGACAGGAGACTGGTTCCATGTGACTTACATTCGGGATACAAGTAAAAATTTACAAATCCAGTTGCTTCATAATGCAAGTGGAGAATTAGTCGATTTTGCTTATCAACAATATGATGCTACAGAAGAAGCTTCGCCGCGCTTGAGCAACCAGCCAGTTTATATTGGATATGGTGGTGGTGGCACCGATTCATGGCTGGATGGTTGGGTCGATGAGATCCGGATTAGCAATGTTGTCCGGGATTTTTCGATGCCGCCAATTCTTCTCAATGTTACCCAGTTGGATAACCAATCAGCAACAGTGACCAGTTATGAAGTTGTCTGTGAAGTCTATTCTTCGAATATGAGCACTGGTTCGGTTACATTACGTTATGACGCCGGCGATGGGTTTCAGAGTCTGATTATGACTTCCGCGGATGGTAAAGTGTATTCGGCTACTATTCCGAGACAGGCCCCCGGGAAAATCGTTAAATATTATGTCAAAGCTGTTGATTCAGATAGTAAGGTGAGTACAAGCCCGGCTAATGCAGAAACGAATGCAACTTACCATCAGTTTGGAGTCTTTTCTGCTAAAGATATGGTACTCAGCCTAAATTTTGAGGAAGGGACAGGTGTGCCTATCGATGGTTCTGTTTATGAGAATACGGTTGAGGTAGTTGGTACGCCGACTTTTTCGAATGATGCTGCTTCTGGTAACAAATCTATCTATCTCGATGGAAGCAGTTATCTGAAAGTCGATTCGTCTTGGTTGACCAGTGAAGAGTTTGCAATTGATTTTTGGTTTAAGGCCGATGAAGTAACTGAGAATGTCCGATTAATTCAGAGACCATCTGACCCATGGTGGATACAAAATTATCAAGTAAAATTCGGAACAAATAAAATTACAGCCGGTTCATATATCCCTGATGAGGGACGATGGCTGAGCAATGAATTGTGGCTGGACGCTACTGTCAATGCCGGAACATGGTATCGGGTAATTTATGAAGTTAAGAAAGCGGCTGAGTTTGATTCGGTCAATTACTATGCTGCGTTACAACTACGAGATAATAGCGACAATGTTATTGAAACGAAAAGACTCGGTTTTATGGGAACCGTCCTGCAGGCTGAATTGCCGCTTGAAATCGGACATGGTGGTGACGGATTGCATTTTAAAGGTTATATCGACGATCTGAAAATATTTAATTATCCGGCAGTCGGTATTGTTGTTATCCCCACAGAAACGATTGGCGGTCCATATGTTGCTGATGAGCACACGGTATTGCTTCTTCACTTTGATGATAATCTTGAAAACGCTTCCGATCTGGCGGCAGACGGTGTCGGACACGGAAGCCTGTCCTATATTTCGAATAATATTTCCGGGTTGGGCAAATGCTTACGAATCGATAATGATTCACAAAACGATTCATCGTTTGTCACTGTCGCCGATACGAGTACTTTGGATCTAACCCAGGATTGGACCATTGAAGGGTGGATTAATATCTTTACCTTCGGTGAAACCAGTACTGATTGGCGTTGGGTTCCAAGGTTGATTAATAAAACTGGTGAATCAGCTTTTTATTTTGGTAATTATTACATCGAAATGTGGGGAGACAGCCGAATTTTCAAGTGTGGCTATAATGTAGAAAGTCCGCTCGACTGGATCGAAGTAGACTCACCTACCGGCGCAATGGTTCCAGGACAATGGGCCCATATTACATTTATTCGTGATTCAGAAAGAAATCTGTTGATTCAGATGGTTCATAATGCCAATCGTGAATTGACGTTTTTTGGAATTACTAAATATGACCCGATTACTCAGGATCCGCCCCGTTTAAACAATAATCCTGTTTATATTGGATTTGCCGGTGGCGGGACTGACTCTTGGCTGGACGGATTTGTCGATGAGGTACGTATCAGTAATATTGTACGCGAATTTGATGTACCGCCGATCATTACGGATGTAACAAATGTTGCTAATCAGGATGTATCTGCTGAAGGTTATACTGTATCGGCGAATATTTTTACTTTGTTTTCCAGTATGATAACAACAGCAACATTACATTACAGCGTTAATGGTACTTGGTACGAAACCCCGATGGTTCAAGGATTGGGCGATGAATATACAGCCACAATTTCTCAACAGCCGGTAGGTTCTGTAATCAAGTATTATATCGAAGCGATTGATAACGCAGGATTAAGTGCCACACAACCGGCCACGGCCGTCAGTGATTCTGAATATTATTCCTTTGGTGTTTATCAGGCAAATACCCAGACTCTGTCGCTCAGTTTTGAAGAAGGAAGCGGTACGCCGGTTGACAATTCGTCGTACGGGCATACGGTAACAATGATTGGGACCCCGGTATTTTCTGATAATGCAAAGGTCGGCAGTCATTCTATTTATTTGGAAGGTGAGTCCAGCTATCTGAAAATTGATTCTCCGTTTCTTACTAGTGAAGAATTGGCTGTTGAATTCTGGTTTAATGCTGATACGGTGAAAAATAATGTGCGATTGTTACAACGTCCGGGATCACCTTGGTATATGCCAAATTATCAGGTTCGGTTCGGTTCAGGTTCGACTATCACCGCAGGATCGTATGTTCCCGATGAAGGTCGTTGGCTGAGCAATGAACTATATTTAACCGCCACGGTTGCGGCTGGAAAATGGTACCATGTGCAATACGAAGTGGCGAAAGCGACAGGTGAAGGCGCAGGATATTATGCAGTATTTCAACTGTTGGATGAAAATGACCAATTGATTGAGAAAATTTCGGCCACTTTTACTAGCCCGATTTATCAGGCGACACAACCGCTGGAAATCGGACATGGTGGCGATGGTCTTTGCTACAAAGGATATATCGACGATGTGCATATCTATAATTATGCGGCTCTCAATCTTGTGCCGTCTGGAGTCCGTGACAAAAGTACCGTTCCGGATCACTATGAGCTGGTCCAGAATTATCCGAATCCGTTTAACCCGATTACAAAAATCGATTATTCTGTTCCATCTTATGGTAGGGTAAAAATTACTGTATTAAATTTGCTCGGTGAAAAAGTTTCTACTCTTATGGACGAGTCAGTTTTACCGGGGAGATATTCAGTAATCTGGAACGGATGTGATAACCATGGCAGAATGGTTTCAACAGGTATCTATTTTTACGTTATGGAAGCAAAAGGATTCCGACAGGTCAAAAAGATGGTTTTGATGAAATAAGTAACAACGACGGAAAGAGTACAGGGGAAAATCCCCTGTACTCTATTCCGGTAAGGTTATTGGAATATGATGAAGAAAAAGTGTGGTAATTTGCTCATATTTTTTTGCGTTTGTCTGGCAACCATGGTTAATGAGTGTGATATGGGCATTGAACCATCTCCCGAACCGGGGCTGTTACGAGTTACTCTAACAGCCGATTCAAGTGAAACATTTGTCGTTGTTGTAAAGGATACATTTGTCGTTGCTCAAGAAGATATTTTTGGGATTACTATTTCGCAAGGGAAGGTATATCGAGATGAAAATTTAGCTTATCTTTACAATAATATGTATTCCTACGAAACTGAATCCACCAGCAATATTCTGAAAAGAGAGCAGGATAAATATAATCGTTATATAGTTTATAATTCTTATGTCCCGCCGGGTGATTATGATGCTTTGGAGTTTAGTATCACAGCCAGTGAACTCAAAATTGGTAATATGGTAATTCCGGTAAGTTATCCATCAGGGATGAATGGAATAAAAAAGCTGGAACATACTTTTAAAGTCAAGTCCAACGTATGCACAGAAATTCGATTGATTATCAAACCATTTTCGTCGGTAATGAGATATCGGGATTCCTATCAGTTTCTTCCACAGATTGAGATTGAGAGCATTTGCGAAAATGTCGATGGCGAATAGGAAGAAAGAATCCGATCGAAAGATGATTATGAAGAAAATGATATTAAACAGACGATTGATCCGGATAGGTCTGATAGGTTTATCGTTATATATCAGTACTTGTGATTTTACAACTGCTCCGGAATCTCCCAATCAACCGCCGAATACAACATTAGCCAACATCCCTGTTGATGATGATACGCTTTTTGCATTGGTTACTCTACACTGGGATGGTGAAGATGAGGATGGATATATTACTGGTTATCAGTATCGTTATATTACTCATCATCTTCAAGTGGGAGATTCAGTTGTACAAGAGTGGAAAAATATTGATGAAACCAGTCTGGAATTATCTTTTGAGTCCAGCGATGTGTTAAATTATCAAAAGTTTCAGGTCCGTTCAGTAGATAATTTATATGAAGTCGATCCGACACCTGCTCAGAAATGTTTTTATACGACACAAAGTGTTTTCCCCATAACTGAAATCGTTTCTCCGGAAGCAAATGGTAAATTTTTTGTAATCGAACAGGTCACTGACTGGTGGCAGGGGATATACTTAAATATTACAGGGAAAGATAAGGATGGTGAAATTACTGAGTATGCTTGGGCGGTTGATAGCGGGGAATGGCACTGGTCCGCGGATACAGCGATTTATATTGAGCCGCAGAATTTTGATCCGCTTGAAGGAGAGCATGTTATAAAAGTAACGTCTCGTGATAATACCAATCTGATAGATCCGGTAGGAGATTCAGTAAAAGTCACGCTTCTTAAACCTTCATTCTCTAAAAATATCTTAATAATTGATGAAACGAACGAAAAGAGTTTTCCCTTTGGCGTTTCAGCCACAGATGCAGATGTCGATAGCTTTTACGCTGAGATATTTGGCACAAACGAATCATGGGATTTTGCCAAGCAAGGGATGCCTTCGAAAGAAGTACTAGGGCAGTACCGTCTTATCGTCTGGCATTCTGACAACAGTTATAGCAGTGCCAGTGATTACCATAAACTCCCGGATCATATATCGGATATTAAGGATTATATGAATGTAGGGGGCGATTTTATCATGAGCGGGTGGCGGATTTTAAAATCTTTTGCCCCAAGCGATGCATTTCCGAAGACATTTACCGAAGGTTCGTTCATTCATGATTATCTTCATATTAATGTGGCTGATGAAACACCACTATCACCCGATTTTATTGGGGCCAACGGTGTTGGTGAAGTATTTGATGATATCAAAGTCGATTCGGTCAAACTTGCCTCGGCTTTTCCATATCTTGGCAAACTAGCGCAGATTAATATTATGCCAGAAAGAGCCGGATTTACAGATGTTATCTATTCATATAAAAACCTGAATGACAGTCAATATTGGAGTTATAGGGGAAAAGCTTGCGGTCTGAGATATTACGGCACCAGTTTTGATGTTGTGGCTCTTGGTTTTCCAATCTACTTTATTCAGAAAGAAGACGCAAAAAAATTAGCGGTTTCATTATTAAATAGTATGGGCTACTAATATTGGTTAGTATAGAGGGATAACATAAAATGTTTGGGTGTCCAAAATCGAAATATAAATCACTTTTTATCGGTAAAATTATAGTCATCATTTTTATTTATATATCTCCGTTGTTTTCTGGCAATACCGGCAAAATTGCCGGATTCATTTATGATAAAGGTAGTAATCAACCTTTGATTGGAGCTAATCTCATTTTAGTTGGGACTTCTCTTGGGGCGGCAACAGACGAAGATGGCAGTTTTTACATTTTACAGGTTCCGCCAATGACTTATGATATTAAAATAAGTTATATGGGATATACTTCCTTGGTTGTAAAAAGTGTTCGGGTGGACGTCGATCAGACCACGAAATTGAACGTTACGCTTTCGCCAGAGACAATCGTTGGGCAGGAAGTTATTGTCATAGCAGATAAGAAAATCATTCAACATGATGTGACGTCAACTAAAAAAACTACAAGCCGGAAAGAAATAGAAAATACACCCGGTCTGGTTTCCACCAATGATATATTCAAACTCCGGGGCGGCGTTTTTATAAACCAGATTCCTCAGCAACTACAAATCGGTGGCACTAACGTTCAGGTCCGTGACGAAAGTTTGACAGACATCCATGTTCGGGGTGGTAGGGGCGGAGAAATTTTGTATATGGTAGACGGAATGCCGGTCACTCATCCGATATACGGTGGTCGAAATGTTCTTGATCTCAACTTGGACGATGTTGAAGAAGTTGAATTATTAACTGGAGCATTTAATGCAGAATATGGCCAAGCGCAATCGGGTGTAGTTAATATTACGACCCGATCCGGGAGTGAAAAGTTTAGTGGCGGTTTTCAGATTAAATCAGATAATTGCGGGAGTATTGCCGATAGCTATGGAGAGTCTTATTCTTCCGTATTTTTAGAAGGGCCGGAACCGATCACCCGTAAATTGCTTCCCCAATTAGGAATTAAGATTCCTGGTAAAATTAATTATTTTCTTTCGGCCAATGCCACAATGACCAATACGACTTATAATAATCATCGCAGTCGTGATAATATTTCCATTCTGGGATTGAATTTTCAGGAAAAACAGGATAATAACGCCAGTCTCAATGGAAAGATTGATTGGCGTTTTTACGACAATAAGCATCTGACTTTTAGATATCACGGTAATTTTAAAAAATGGAGCGATTTCAACTGGTTGTGGAAATATTACCCGGATCATATGCCAGAATCAGACCGTACGACTCAGGACTATACTGTTCGATTTAATCATACTCTTTCAAAGTCGACTTATTATCTAGTAAATATTGGCTTAATGGATATTGAAAAGCACTCTTCTCTGGACGGGAAGAATCCTTCGGATTTCTGGAGTTTTATCCTTGATTCTACCAATACGGAAGGGTATAATTATGATTACTGGAAAAACCAATATGATGGCCAGTATCCCATTGATGTTTATTCCCGTATTTATTCGCCAACCGTTGATGATTATACTCATTTTTACGATAGTACCGGATATGAATGTCCTTGGATTCATGAGAAGGCAAAAAGCCTGATGTTTAAATCGGAAATTACCTCTCAGATTACAGATGAACATCTGTTCAAGGCTGGAATGGATCTAAAGTATGATGATATTCATTTAGTTAATATTGCTGATGGCGGAACGAAATTATCCGATTGGGGAAAATATGTTTTTGGAGTTGCTGGTGCCTCAGCTACTGAACCGGTTACTCCTTCCGGTCCTTACAAGGAATTTGGACAAACCCGTTGGATTTTCGATGCCTATCCAATCACCGGAAGTCTATTTTTGCAGGATAAGTATGAAAGAAAAGGCTTTGGGCTGATAATGAATATGGGCGTGAGGATGGATTGGCTATGGCTTGGTCCGACCGTAATGGATGAGGCTTGGAAAACACAATGGGCAGCAGCTACCGGATTAGAGACTAATTGGAGTAACTTTAAATATAAGATAAGTCCCCGGTTTGGAATATCTTTTCCAATCTCCGAAAGAAGTGTGGTTTTTTTTAGTTACGGACATTTTTCGCAATTACCGGAAATTCACTATTTCTATCAGGATCCCTATACGGGCGGTATTACCGGGAATCCTCATCTTGATTACGAGGGAACTGTATTGTACGAATTCGGATTTACCCAACGACTGGGAAATAATTGGGTGATAGATGTTAAGAGCTATAACAAGGACATTTCCGATCAGGTTGGATTCACTTCTCTGACAGCCGCTGAAGGGTTATCAGTTGGTATTCCTGATAATAAATCCTATCAGCGGGCAAAAGGAGTGGAAATCGAATTACAGAAAATGTACTCACATCATGTCACTGGAAATGTCACTTACACTCTTCAATGGGCCAATGGATATGCATCATCTGCATTCGAGGATTATATTCGTTCTCTGAATGACTTTCCAAATGCGATACGTGAAAGAAGGGTGGGCTATGATGTCCGCCATCAAGTTATATTAAGCACGACGTTGGAATCATCTTCATCCGATCCGATAAGTTTATTTGGTATCGTACTTAAAAATTGGCAATTGACTTTCCTCTATCGTTTCAGTTCTGGATCACCGTATACACCGTATACGAGAGATGCTGCTGAGAGCCAGAAGCTGGAAAACTCAGGGGACAAACCATTCACGTCAATAACGGATATAAAATTTAACAAACGATTCAATCTTGGTTATGTTGATCTTGATTTTTTCATTGATGCTTTTAATGTACTTGATCTTTCCAATATCACAGGATCTAGTTTTAATACTGAAACTGGAAAACCATATCGCTACGGTGACACAATAGAAGGAAGTAACATTTTTTATGATCGGCAAGCAATGTATTCAATGTTGACCCCATATCAATTTTCTAACGGTCGGCAGATTAAATTTGGTATTAAATTCAATTGGTAATGGATGGTCAGGAGTGTGAGTATATTATGAGTAAGTTGTTACGTAGCATAACATGGGTTACACTTTTTCTAACAGTGGTTCTCTGCACAACATGGTTTACACTCCCCCATGGGGGAGTGTAAATTTTAATGCTCAAATATTGCACAACATAGGTTACATTGTTCATCGCTTATTGTCTTTTACAGGGGTCTTTAATTTTGTGAGATATAAATCCATTTCTTTA
>JBAZPA010000017.1:0-11617 GCA_041648435.1 archaeon | reverse complement strand
TCGCCTAACTGCTTTTCCGTGCCTTCCCTTTCCCTCTCGCATTCCGCGAGCGTTTCCTGAACTTCGCGCTTCTGTTTCAGCACGGATTCGTTTTCCCGCTTTGTTTTCTCGTATTCGGCCTCCAGTTTTTCGAGCCCGCGCCTCTGCTCCTCAATCGGCGGCGTTTCGCTTTCCGCCGAATCCTTTTGGTGCTTTTCGGTTTCCGCCTCGATTTCCGCGATTTCAATTCCAATCGCCTTTCTTTCATCCCTTATCGAGGAGGAAAGCCTCGAACCGATTATCGCGATGTTCGTGAGGAGATTCGTGCGCTTTTCAACGAGCCCCTTCGGCAGCTGCGTCCTGATTTCCAGTGCCTTTCCGCTCCTGGTTCCTTCCGCGGCTTCCCCGAGCTCCTTTTCCAGCTGCAAAACGCTTTTTTCGAGCAATGCCTTCTCCTTTGCGTTTTGCCCGAGCGCCTTTTCGAGTTCCGAAACGCGCTTCAGCTTCTCGTTCACTGCCTTCGCGTTTACAGCGCCCTCCAATGCGCTTTTCACGGCTTCAATGCGCTTTTCAAGCCTTTTCCCGAATTCCGCGAATTCCAGCAGCGACTTCTTTTGCTTTTCTTCCGCCTTTTCCGCGGCCTTCCCCGCCTTCGCGCAAAGCGCTCCCGCTTCCTTCAGCAGCGCTGCCAGCTCCGAAATCGCGTCCACGATTTCCTTTCTCTTCGAATCCGACGCGAATTCCTCCAGCATTTTTCTCGTGGCGCTTATTTCCGCGAGCGCTCCGGCTTCCTTTTCTTTCAATGCGTAATACTTTTTCCTTTCCGCATCGAGCTTTTCCGCTGCCTTGGCGCGCCTGTCCTCCGCCTCAACCGACTTTTTCCTTTCCGCCTCGAATTTGTTCCTCGCTTCCGCAATTCCTTTTTCCTCTTCCCCGATTTGCCTTGAAAGCAGTTCAAGCTCCTTTTCCAGCCCCGATTTTTCCGCGAGCCTGGATTTTTCCTCCTCCCCGAGCGAGGCCTGCCTTTGCTTCAATGATGAAAGCCTTTGCCCCAGCCTCTGCATGGCCTCCTTTTTCGCGCTCTGCCTTTCCAGCGCAATTCCAAGCGCGAATCTTTTTTCCTCAAGGCGCTTCATTATCCCTTCCGTCGCAATCGAATTCGCAGCAATTATTTTGGCGTCGATTTCCCCTAGCTTCTTCGCCAGCCCCTCCCTTTTTTCTTTTTCCTTGGACTTCCTTTCCGCGAGCTTTGCTTTTTCTTCCCCGAATTCCTTTTCCCCTTTCTGCGCGGACCTTATTTCGGCCCTTATGCGCTTCAATTCCTCCTGAAGCAGGGTGTACCTGCACGAATTCATTTCCGCCTGCAATTTCACGAATTTTTCCGCGCTTTCCTTTTCCTTTGACAATTGGTCCACGAATGCCTTTCTTTCCCGCAGCACAATCATCGTTTCGCGGATTCTCTGCTCTACGCGCTCCAGCTCCTTCAGTGATTCCTCTTTCTTTTCATCAAACTCGGCGAGGCCCGCGACATTGTCTATTATTTCGCGCCTCTGCTTCGCGCTCATTTCAATAACGCGCGTTATGTCGCCCTGAACCACGAGGTTGTGGCCGTCCGGCCTGATTCCCAATTCCAGAAGGAACGTGGTTATTTCATTCAATCCCACGTGCTTTCCGTCCAGCCTGAAATCGCCTTTTCCCTGAGTGTCTATTATGCGCGTGATTTCGTAATTCACTTTTTTTTCCGTGTCCTTCAATTCTATTGTCACGCGCGCAAACGGCTCGTCCGCGCCGCTGTTCACGAGTTCCGTCAGCTTTGAGGCGCGCAGCATTTTCAGGCTGGTTATTCCGAGCGAGAAAAGTATGGAGTCAAGTATGTTGCTTTTGCCGGAAGCGTTCGCCCCGACTATTGCGGTAAAGCCGTCCGCGAATGGAATTTCGGCCTTGCGGAAGGACTTGAAGTTCCTCAGGTGAAGCTTCGCGATCTTTATCATTTTCTTTTCACTGGAATTTTCGCGGGAAAACAGAATCCTATTTATTCATTGCGCTTTGTTTAATAAGTATGCCTTTTTTGAGGAAAGCCCCGGGGAAAAATCAGGGCAAGGTGCGGAGGATTGCAAAGATTGCCGGAGCGGTTGCCGGCATATGGCTGGGGGCGTACGTCCTTTCCGATTCCGGCGCCCTGAAGCACCCTCAAAGGCAGAATTCGCCGCAGGCAGTGCCGAAGGGAATAACTCTTGTAAAGGACAGCGCCCTTGCGAGACCGGATTACCTTGCGAAATCAGACTCGTCTGTCTTGCGCAGGGAAATGGACTCCATTGCAAGGAAGAAGTTTCCCGGCCTAATTGTGGATGAGAATCTCGTTGGAATGCTTGCAAAGCCTGAAACCAGGAAAATCAACGGGATTGCGGATCGCTGGGCCAAGAAGAGGGGGCTCGACGGCAGTTACGTCTGGGCAACCATAAGGAAGGAAAGCTTCTGGGACACACAGTATTTCTTAAACGGCAAGGATGCGGGCCTTATGCAGCTGAGTCCCATAACACGCAAGGAACTTCGGATACGCGGCCTAAAGATTGACCCCTTCAACCACGAGCAGGCCCTGCAGGGCGCGACATTCCTGATGAAGCTTTACCGCGAGGAGCTCTCGCACCTCGACTACTATCACGGTTCCCGCAGGATGAAGTTCAGGAATCTCCCGAAAAACCTCCAGTATGCGGTCCTTGCCGAATCCTACAACAAGGGAATAACAATAACGAAGAAAAGGCTGGCCTCTTATTTGAGCCAAAAAAAAGACGCTTCCGGAATAATGACTGAATACTCAAGGCAGGTTCTCCGTTTCATGCGCGAGAAAAAGGCCTACGATTTCGTTATCTCGCAAATGGTGCGCAGAGAGTGACTTCCCTCACTTCCTCTTCTGCCTTTCCACATAGAACAATCCTATTGCGAGCCCCGAATAGGCGAGCTTCACGGCCTGAATTACTCCGGAGACCACGTCCCCGTATCCCGGGTACTGGGAGGAAAGCCAGCCCTGCGCGAAACCCAGTATTACCTCGTTTATCACCGCAAGTATTGCCAGAAGGAAAACGATTTCCCAGAAATACCTTTTTGCGAACGCCCAACTGTCTTTCAATGCACGCTTCAATTCCAGTTGCCTTGTGGCCATTGCGGGAACCGTGAAAAAGAATCCAACCAATGCCGCGACGCCCAAAACGAACGAAATAAGCGCGAGAATTATTCCCGCGTACGAAACGTAAAAGTAAACCCAAGCGCTGAAAGCCAGTCCGAGAAGGAAGAAAATGGCCGCGAATAGCGTGAAAACGAAGTACTTCAGCGCCTCAAAGAACATCCCGAACGCTTCCTTCAGCGCGAGGCCGCTGGAAACATTCTTGTCGAGGTCATAGGCCGCGCGCGAGTAACCGAACAGCACCCACACTTCGAGGAAAAGCGTTATCGCGAACGCGAGAATCATTGTCCAGAACGCCGCAGGGTTTGCGTAAAGCGTCCTGAAGACGTAATTCAGGAGCGTTTCCTTGTTGAGTATCGCCTCGACCATTCCCGCCACGAGGCCGTACCTCTGGCCCGCGAGCAGGAAGTAATCGATTATAGCGAAGAGCGCGGCGGGGAGGAACAGCAGGGGCCTTCTTGCGAGCCCTGAAAACGAGTTTCCTATTGCCCTGAACATTGTCCGTTTCCCCCCTGAAGGCCTTTTCTTGCGGCTAATTATAAATACTTTTCCCTATTTAATAGCTGTCATGCCGCTTTTTTGAAGCGGTTTTTTTGATTTTTCGCGACAGGTGAAACAATGGAAATACCGAAGTCAGTCAAGCTTTACTGCCCCAAGTGCGATTCGCACACCTCACACAAGCTCAAGCAATTCAAACAAGGGAAGGCGAGGGCGATGGCGTGGGGCAACAGGAAAATGGTGGCGAAGCACAAGCGCGGCTACGGCGGAAAGGCCAAGTTCACCAAGCTCGTCAAAAAGCAGACCAAGACCCCGGCCTTCCTCGCGGAATGCGAGAAATGCCACAAGAAGGTTTACTGGTCCCTCGGAAAGCGCATTAAGAAAGCGGAATTGAAGTGAATTGGGCGCCGTTACAACGCATATAATTCTTTCATTCTTTTCTTCACTTCTTCAAGTTTCTTTTCAGAAATCCTTCCGATTTTTTCCGAAACAAGGCTTTTCTGCACGGTTGAGATAAAGTCGACCATTATTATGCTTTCAACCCTGAGGCTTCCGGCTTCGAGTTCGGCCTGCTTCAGGGGAACATCGAATTTGGTTTGCTTTTCAGCGGATGTTATTTTCAGTACAATCAGGTCTTCCGAGTTTTTGTTGTATTCGCCTTTGCTTATTACCAGCACGGGCCTTCTCTTTACTCCAACCTGCTCCGAGTACAGCAGGTCAGCCACGATTATGTCGCCCTGCTCAAAACTTGAAGAGTTTCTCTGCATCTTCACCGCTCTCCGCGAGCCTTTTCATGGAATAATACCTTAATGGGTCCTTTTTCATCATTTCCACTTCCTTTGCCTTGCGGGTTATCGCCTGCCTTCCAACTTCCGTCCACTTTATTTCCCTGTGCTTTTTCATTATTTTGTGGATTTCTTCCGGAATCGCCATCGTCATGTTTACCAACCCATCACCTTATTTAAGTAAAGTAAGTAATATTTATATTCTTTTAGGGCATATTTCCGCTTATGGAGCATCTTGCCATAATGAAGAAGTCTTGGCATTTGACTGAAAGAATCCTTTCCGGCAAAAAGACAGTCGAATCGCGCTGGTATTCCTCGAGGCGCGCCCCTTACGGGAAAATCCGGCCGGGGGAAACCGTTTACTTCAAGGATTCCGGCGAACCCGTTGCCCTGAAAGCAAAAGTCAGAAAGGTTCTTGAGTTTTCAGGCCTGACTCCGAAAAAGGTGCGGGAAATCCTTTCCAGATACGGCAAAATGGACGGCCTCAGGAAAGATGAAATCCCGAAATTTTTCGGGCTCTTCAGGAGCAAGAAATACTGCGTCCTGATTTTCCTTTCGAATCCGGCAAAAGTAAAGCCGTTTGAAATCGGCAAACGCGGCTTCGGCAATATGTCGGCTTGGATTTGCGCCCCGAGAATTCAGGCATTGCGCAGGCAGTAAACGCTTGCGTTTCCGGAAGCGAATTTCTTTTCGTATTCCGAAAGGAATTCCTCGCCCTTCACGGCTTGCCTGAAAAAAACGCATTCCGGACGGAATTCCTTCAGCGCGTTCCCGTTTTTGCCGTCCAGGAATTCCTTTACGGTTTCAAGCCGCTTTCCCGCGTCAGGCAGTCTTTCCATGAAGGGGCCGATTGCAACCGAGTAGCCCTCGTATTCAAGCCAGTATTCCGCGGAATAATCCGAGAGCACGAGCTTTCCCTTCGGAACAGCGTCCTTTATGTAGCTGATTGCGAGTTCATCCCCCTTAAGGAAAGCGGAATGCGGAACCGAAAAATTGACGGCAAGGATTGCGAGCAGGCAAAGCGCAAGGGCCCATTTCATCCATTTTGATTTCAGGCCTTTGAATGCCCAGGAAAATGAGAATGCTGCGAGGATTGCAAGGGGAAGCAAAAGGAAAACCGCTTCGCGGTAGGGGAAAGCAACCGCGTTTTGGCTTCCGAGCGAAAGCAAAACCATCGCCAAGGGCACGATTGTTATCGCGGCGAAAAGCGAGTCCCACCTGAAGCGCCTCAGCAACGGAACCGCGATTATCGCGAAAAGCAGCAGCGGCAGGCCGAGGAATTTCAAGGCAGTGAGGAACGATTCGTCAATGAAGGGATTCGCAAAGCCTGAAAGCGAAATGATTCCCGCGTAATTCGCGATGTAGAATGGGCCGCAAATCAAAGCGCCGGCAAAAATTGTTTTCAGGGCGCCGATTCCGTTCTTGTTTTCCTTCCGCGCGAACGAAAGCAGAGCGAAGAAAGCCAGAACAAGGAGCGCGGTAAAGAAGGTGCGGAAATGTAAGTAGCCTATTATTGCGAGGCAGATTCCCGCTAGCCAGAACTTTTTCCTGTAAATCAGGTAAAACAGCAAAGGGTAAAACGCCAGTCCAACTGTTTCTGCGACAAAGGAAACGAAGCGCCTCAACACAAGGGGCGCGAAAAGCAAAAACAGGATGAGCAATGCCCGCTCCTCGGGTTTCGGCAGATACTTTTCCGCGAACCTCGCGCAGAAGAAAAGGAAAAATGCGAATAACACGACAGCGATTACTTTCCACGCAATCAACGGCGCTAATCCTGTTGCCGCGGAAACTCCCGCAAGAATCAGGTCCGCGAGGGGCGGATAAACGTAATTAACCCCGTTCGGCGCAATCAGGGAATCGAATTGCGGAATGCTTCCGTTCTGAAGGATGAATTCAGAAACCCTTTGCCGCTCGAACACGTCTGGCACATTCGGGTAAGGCAGGAAGAACGCGAGCAGAATGACCTGAACCGCGATTGCAATGAGTATTGCCGCGAGAACCAGTTGCTTTTCGTTGGGCCTGAAACTCATTTTTTCCCCGAAAATCCTTTGGTCGAATTCCTTATTATTTCAACGCTTTGGCGACCTTCGGTTCCGGCCATTGGTTCGTTGCTTTGGCTTAACCTTGTTGGATTCGCATTAACGGCTTCGGGGTTCTATTAACGTTGTTTCGCCTTTCAAAAACATTTTTAACCGGAACCCAAACTGTTAATTAACATGACAACACGGAACTCGATTTTGTTAATGGTTCGCCAGTCCGAAGGCATTGACTACAACGCCCTGCTTAACAAGGTCTCGCAAAGCTATTCCTCGGTTAATTCCGCGCGCGCCGCCCTCTCCCGCGCCCTGAAGGATTTGCTTGCATTGGAATTCGTGCGCAAGGAATCAGGCAAATTCTTTATTTCCGAAAAGGGAAACCAATTGATTCAAAGCGAAATGAAGTCCAAGTTATTGCTGCGCCTTTCGGAAAGCGTTAATTCAAGGTCAAGCCACTTGGAAATAGATTCCATTGTCCAGCAGCTTCACACCCTTCTTGAAAGGGCGAAATCCGACCCTGACCTCCTGAAGGCCGCAAGGGGAAGCGCGGACTTCTACATTTCGGATTTGCAGGAGATAAATTCGCGCATCGAGCAGCGCGCAAAGCACCTGAATTACATTTCCAATGTCTTTCAGGAGCAGATTTCCGCGCTGAAGCAACTGGATTTCAACGATTCAAAGCGCTTTCCCAATGATTCCGCTTTGCCCCAAAAAATCGCGGGAATCGCGCAGAAAGCCGGCGCAACGGAACTCATAATCGAGTGCCCTAATCCGGATTTCATTCAAAAGGCTTCAGCCGCCTTGGAATTGAAGCCCAAGGACAACACTATTGCGGTTCCGTTGCCGAAACTACTTAATGCGTTTCCCGTAATCTGGGAATTCCTGGAGCAGAAGCCGCTTAACGCAATCACGGTTTACGCTTCCCCCTTCAAAATCAAATTGAGCATTTCGGGCGCAATCCTTTCGGGCCCGCATTCCAGGCTGAATGAAACATTGCAGTGATTTGCATGGCAAGAATACTTTACACGATTTGCGGAGTGGGGGTCGGCCACGCCCAGCGCAGCGCCGAAATAATTTCAGAACTAAAAAAGGCAAATGAAATAATGATTGCTTCCTACGGAAGCGCGTTCGATTTGCTTTCCTGCCGCTTCTCGAATTCCGCAAAATTGAAATGGTTCGAGCTGGTTTTCGAGAACGGCCGCTACAGGAAGGGGAAAACGTTTTTCCGGAATCTGCGCCTTGTGCCAAGCGTTGCAAAGCACAACGCCATAAGCTTGTACAGGCTCGCAAGGCGCTTCAAGCCGGACGCGATAATCTCCGACTTCGACCCCAACGGCGTTTACCTCGGAAAAATCCTCGGGATTCCCGTGACAACGATTTCGTCAATGCACTTGATGAATTACGCGAAACCCGAAATGGATTTCCGCGAAAAAATGAATTATTACATCACGGACAAGCCCGTTCTTGAGGCATTCAATCCAAGCTCCAATTTCATAATCCCGAGCTTCTGGGTTCCTGAATTCGAGCGCGAGAACGAATACTGCTTTCCGCCAATCCTGCGCTCGGTTTACGGCCAATTGCTTGAAAAGGGCATTGAGGAAAAAAGCGGGCAATTCACGGTTTACTTCCACAACGGCTTCCTGGGCGAAATCGTCCCGCTCCTGCGCTCTTTTCCCGAAAAAAGGTTTTTCATTTATGGCTCCGAATCCGAAAAGAAATCCGGGAACGTTCAATTCCGCAGGTTCTCCGACGAGCAATTCAGCCGTGATTTGCTTGCATCCGAAGGCGTAATCTCGCACGGCGGAATGAGCACCCTCGGCGAATGCGCCCTGCTCAGAAAGCCCTGCCTCACTATTTCCTCGAAGGAATTCTTCGAGCGCTATTACAACGCTTGGCTCTTCGGCAGGGAGGGCTTCGGCCGGTACTCGGAGCGCGCCGACAAAACCGTTCTGGAAAACTTCTTCGACGGCTTGCCGAAGCACAGGAAGGCGCTGAAGAAGGCGAACCTGAAGGCGGGGAACGGGAAAATACTTGAAAAAATAAGCGAATTGATTGGAAAAAAATATTCCTGATTTTCCGGAAAAAAGTTTTATTCGGCCGCTTTTCCCCAAATCGGCGTAAACCCCCAAAAGCCCTCAATATAAGGAGGTGCCGACTATCATTATTATGCAAACTACTGGAAGGGAAAAAATTATGACCGGAAACCAATCAAATAAAATCACAAGGCCCATGAGCTGGCAGGAATACGAGGCCGCGTACAGGAAGGAAAGGCCCAACGCGATAAGCGTGCCCGCGCCAAGCAAGTACAGTTACGGAATAGCATACTCATTGACGGGAAGCATGCCCATGATTACCGTGGACAGGCCTGAAAAGGAATTGATGATGACCAGAAGCACCAAAGCATTCGGCAAAGAAAACAAGGACTGAATCGAATGCATTGGGAATGCCGAACCTGCGGCCTTTCCTATATTCGCTTATCGGCGTTTGCCGCTTCGGCAAATTCGGGCTACTGTGTTTCTAAAAACCTATTTCGGTGTGAAGACGAACCTTTTCACTCTCTTTTTTTGCTTGAAATTCTATCCAAGTTCTTTTTTTATTTCAATGAATTCGTCTTTTTCACAAATGTAGTCCTTGCAAATTTGAGGCCTTTTCTCATAAATTGAACAGGCGCCTTTTGCCTCCTGATTTTTGCATTGCACGGGCAGAATCCAGTAAACGCGGTACAGCAATCCAAATAATTTGAGTTTAATTTTGTAGTTTCCGCCGAAAAGTTTAACGTGCTCTAATTGCTCTTGCGTGGGCGGCTTAAGCCAAAAGTCCTGCGGGCTGGACCAATACCTGCAACAAAAGCCCTGATTGTGCTTACTGCAAACCGCGCATTGCATTTCAATCTTATTCTCGCAATAAAATATAAATCCTACGCCTTTTATAACGCCTACTTAAAACCCGCAAAATCGAATCTCACTTCATGTGGAAATTAGTTTCATTCGTAAAAAGAGGAAGATTGCGAGAAAAAATTCTAGAATCACTAGTAATTCCAAACAGCCCCACCGACCTGGCCAGAAAGCTTGATTCCCACAGGCCGACGGTAAGCAGCGCAATAAGCGAGCTGGCGAAGAAAGGGCTGGTAAAACGGTTGAATCCCGTAACCGAGAAAACAATTAGCATTTACGGGCTGACCCCGACAGGAAAGAAAATACTGGAAAAAACAAGGCGAATGAAATAAGTAGAATAAGACGCACATTATTGGGATTTGATTATTCTTTCAGCTTATGCAGCCTTCTTTCAAGGTCACTGTATAACGCAACTTTTTTCTGCCTGCTTAGCGAAAAAAGCCTTTTTTCCACTGCTTTCTCGGTTATCGTGAAAATATAGTTCGTCTTTATCACGCTGTCCATCACTGCGCCCTCTTTTTTTGTCAGGGGAATCCCATCCATTTCGGGGTTGCTTGTTACGCCCACGGCAATAACATTGCCGTGCTCCTCGAACAGAACCACAGCTGGCCTTTTCTTGACTTCAAATGTGTCCGTGAACTGCATGCTTGCCAGAACGACGTCCCCCGATTCAAGCATTTTCCCACGCCTCGTCGTACTTGTTGTCCCATAATTCCTTCATTTTTTCCTGCTGTATCTTGTGCAGGAACTCGTCATACTGGTTTTTGACCTTGAATTTTCGGTATGTCTTAGTGAGTTCGAGGATAAGCTCGGAGTATGTCTGTCTCGGGTAATTCTTGGTTTTCTTGAGCTCGTCAAGCACCTTTTTTTCTATCTGAATGGTTGTAACATTTTGCATATAACTCACACATAGATAACCCATAATAAACTATATAAATATTCCTATAGCACATTTCCGCTCTTCAGTCCGTTGAGTCAGCGGAATTCAGGTGTTCCAAAAGCGGGATATATTTGGTTTTTGTACAATATTTGATGGTCATTGGAGTGGATAATTTGGATAATTGGGCGCACATAATTCTGGAAGGGTACTGCGCAAGAAAATGGGGCGACAAAAAATCAAAGTATTTATACAAAGTTGTGGATTGGAAAAAATTCAAAACAAAGAAAACCCCAAATCCATATTATGACGGAAATTACAAGACGCCAAAAAAACCTAACTATTGCCCCAACAGCCCGCAATACGTTTGCCTTGAGAAAGAATGCCCCCATTTGGCATACACAAACGCAGACGAAAAAGACTACCTTTTTTTGAACAAGAGATACGCCCAAAAATCCCGAAGATAAAATGCGGATGCCGGGATTCGAACCCGGGTTACCGGCTTGGGAAGCCGGGATCCTGACCACTAGACTACATCCGCCCCGACTGCGTACGGGGGCTCAAAGCCGACCTTCGGTCCCGCATGCGAATCCCGCAACTTACGGGTACTCGCGGGCGATTGCTTCAGCGGAAAAGCGCTGTTGCGAAGCCCTTTTTTATCTAAACGCGAAGCTTTTTTATATGCCGCAGACTGAAAGCTTAAATAACCAATTATATCAGTTGATATATGGCGATTTGATGGCTAAAACGAAGGCTGCTTTCAGGCCCGTCAATGTCCTGCGCTACCCGAGGCTGGACACGGTGCTTATGGTCGAAGAGGCAATACGCAAGGCGAAGGATTACCCCACGAAGGCAAAGCTCTACAGGAGCCTGCCAAAGAAAACGATGTACCAGACCTTCAACCTGATTCTCGACTACCTTGAATACTCGGGGAAAATCATCATTGACAGGGACGGCGCGATAGTCTGGGTCTGGGATCCTGAAGGGGTAAGGAAAATATTGCGCAACAAGAGCCTGGTGGTAAGATGAAGGAGACAGGCAGCCGCAGGAAGATTGTTGTTTTTGGGGACGATTCGACGAAAAGCTCGTTTGACAAGCTTAAGGAAGGAAAGTATGAGGACAGGTTCCTGCACAATTGCATCGGAAGGGCACTTGACGACATTTACGGCAATCCTACATGCGGAATAAAGTTGCCAAGAAGGCTCTGGCCCAAAAGCTACTTGATAAAGTTTTCAATCACGAATCTCTGGAAATATGATTAGCGTCCCTAGTTTATACTTTGGCCTTTAGGCCAACTTTTTGTTTTGTTTGTGAAACATTCTTTCCTGTCGGCGCGCGGCTTTGCCGCGCTATAATACCGACAGGAG
>JBAZPA010000016.1:0-12303 GCA_041648435.1 archaeon | reverse complement strand
ATGGGTTACACGGGCGAAATAATAAACGTGAAGCGCAACGATTTGCCGATTGACATCGAGCCCTTCAGCGTGAAATGCACGAATGACGCGATGCACCAATTGCAAATCAGGCAGGGAACCTTCGAGGGCTACTGCAGGCAGTGCTTTGCCCCCGCGGAATACGACCGCGAGAAGGCATTGGAGGCGTTCGAGCACTCGAAGGCGGCCGCGACTTCGGGATTGTACGACTTGGTGATACTCGACGAAATAAACGTCGTGCTTTCGAAGGGATTGCTTGAAACCGCAAGGGTTCTCGAGCTGATTGGCAGCAAGCACAGGAATACTGAGTTGGTGCTCACGGGAAGGAACGCGCCAAGGGAAATAATGGAGAAGGCGGATTACGTCACGGAAATGACCGCAATAAAGCACCCCATGAATTCTGGAGTCACGGCGAGAAAGGGAATCGAGTTCTGATTCGGCAAGCACGCAGAAACAAGGCAGGCCGCGAAAGTGTTTTATTTCAAGGAGCGGCAATTCTTCCATGCCTTTAGCCAAAAACCCAGTGAAACCCAAAACAAGGCGCGTAGTGCACTTGGGAAACGCTAACGACGTAGGAGTCACCAGAGGCCTGAAAGGAATGGTAATGGCAGAGCACGGAGTGAAGACGGGAAAGTATGCCAAGCGGTTCCCTAATGTTGAATTCATAGGAATTGACCTCACAAAATTCCCCGCAAGGGAAAAAAACTGGAAGCAGGTGGAAGCAGACTTCCTGATTGGCCTGAAAAGACTCAGAAACGGCTCAGTCGATATAATAAGTTCCGAGATGGCCTTCGGGTATTACGGTAAAACAGCTTCTGGATATTACGGCAAAAAACCGCCCGAGAGAAAAGAACACACGGCGGAAGTGGCAAAGGAAGCGTTCCGGAAACTCAGGGAGAATGGGAAACTTATGGTGGCTGTTGACTCGGAGGCCCTGAAATTGGTTGTGAATTCCTTGGCAAAGGCAGGATTTGAAAAAAACAAGATCAAAGTGCGCGAACTCGCTGAAAACGAGAAGAAAAGAACATACGAGCTGAAAACGTGGGGGCTATCAAAGCTGTACCAGGTAATCGCACAGAAATAGGATTTGAATAAAACGCAAGGAATTTATTTTCCGAAACGGCATCTTATTCATGCCTTTATTGAAAAAACCGCGCGCACAGGAAAAAAGGGCGGTGGTTCATCTCGGAAACTATTTCGACATAGGCGTTGCGAACGGCGAGGTGGGATTCGCGTCCAAAACCAGGAAATACGCGGAAAGGTTTCCGGAAACCAGATTCGTGGGCATTGACATACAGAAACTGAAAAGCGACCTGCCGAATTGGAAGCAAATAGAAGCGGAATTCATTTCCGGCCTGAAGAAAATGCCGGACAATTCCGTGGACATAATAAGCTCGGAAATGGGGCTGGGATATTATTCCTCCAACGTGCAGTACGCGAAGTGGCTGACCCAAAGAACGAAGCTCATGAAAAGGGAACTGTACACCGCCGAAGTTATGAGACTCGCCGCGAAAAAGCTCAAGCAGGGGGGAAAATTGATGGTTGCGGTTGACGAAATCGTCCTGCCGACAATAAGGAGGGCGCTGGCCGAAGCCGGGTTCGGGGAAAGCAAAACGAAAATTTACGAATTAAAGGACATTGAGCGCGAAAGGACTTACAATTTCCGGAACCCCGTATTCGCGAAGTTAAAAATATTTCAGGTAATAGCGCGGAAATGAGCCGGATTTTTGCCTTTCGCAATCCTTAAATAAAACAAAATCCCAAATTCTGCGCCGGACTTGATTCGGCTTGGGGGGTTTGGGCATGAAAAGGTTTCTGACAATTCTGTTCGTTCTCATTGTGGCTACAACCGCGTTCGCGCAAACCGAGGCGCCGGCAACGGCGACTGTTTCTTCCGCGGCAGGCCAGGTCGCAGTGCAGGGAATTTCCGCACTGCCGCGGTTCAATCAGGACTTCCAGTTCCAGCAATCCGTGTTCCAGCCCCAGATGCCCAAGGAGGCGGCGCAGAACGAAATGATGCTCAGCCAGATGTCCAATATCGTTTTCCAGAAGTTTTCCTACAATGAACTGCAGGCAATGTGCCCGGATGAAAACAAAATCGTGGCAACTGTTTATGATTACCTTCAGAGTCAGGACGCAGCGGCAAACGTGTGCTCGGGAATAGAGGAGGGCCTTCAGAGATGCAGCGAGTCCAAGTCCTTCTGCGACAACATAGGTAAGCCCCCGGAAGGCATGGAAGGGGACGAGAGCCAGTTTGTGCCAAGCTGCCCGCCCGACGAAACAAAGCTCGCGCAATCGTGCACCGACAGGGCGACAAATCAGCAGGAGGAGCAGTTGTCATATGTAAAAGAAGAAATCCCTATCAAGTGCGAGCTTGAATGGGAAAGGAACCAGTTCCATTACCAGGCAAGGTGCAACGAGGGGCAAAACCAAGGGCAAGGCTACGGGCAGGGAACAGGGTCCCAAGGAACTGGTTATGGGCAAGCCGGACCAGGCTTTGGACAGGGCGGACAGGGAACTGGACCAATGTGCCAGAACATTTCGCCGCCTTCACAGGAAATATTCAAGCAGTGCGCGGACAAGCAGGGGCGCCTGGAAGGGAAGAGGGACGACAAGGGATGCATAACGGGTTTCGAGTGCGTGCAGGGGCAAACAGGACAGACAGGCCAGCAGCCCGGAACAGAATGCAGGAGCCCGCCGCAAGAGGAGCTTGAAAGGCAAAAGAACGATTGCACCGCAAAAGGCGGAACCCCGCAGCCCAACCTGGTTGGAAGCTGCCTTGAAGGATACAATTGCCAGGTTCAACCCGCAACAACCCAGCCGGAAACGTGCGCACAGGTAATAACCTATGCAATCGACCCAACCACAAACAACTGCACGTCGTTCCCGACCCCATGCAATGTGCCGCAGGGGTGGCAGACTGGATGCACTCCTACAACAACGGGAAGCGGAACGAATCCACAGACAACAGGAGGGGACACAAACACGATAACCCCTGCGGGCAAAAGCTCAAGAGTCCTGTACCTGCAGAACGAAGGTTCATTCCCAGTTACGTCCGGACCCATGGCACCCAACTTTTACAACCCCTCAGGGCCAGCGGCAGGAATCGGCCAGTCCGGATTCGGGCATCCATCTCCAGCAGGACAAGCGACGCAAACCGGACAGCAGGGATGGAACCAGCCACAGGGACAGCAGGGCTACGGACAGCAGGGGCAGCAATACGCTCCAGGAACAGGCTCTGATTACGGTCCCCCGCAGGACCAGACATACGCTCCAGGAACCAGGCCGAACGTTTCGCAGTCCGATGAAAGCAGGATTCCAAAGGAGGCTTTCTGCGACAAGGAAAAATTCATAAGCGCGTGTTCGGATATAGGAAACAAGGCGTTCGAAAGCGCGTTCAAGCAGACGAACGTGAAAAGAATCTGCGAACTGGAAGCGAAGCTTAACGCGAAACAGATGGCGCAGTTCTGCAAGCAGGCGCAGACAGGGAAGGCGGACTGCGTGAAGCGCACCGAGCAGGCATGCAGCTCGGTTTCAAAGCAGCTCGAGAAATGCAAATCATATTCCACTCCTGAAAAAATAAAGGGGTTCATCAAGTCGAAGGTGCACGAGATGTGCGTTTCAAAGTCTTTCAGCGAGCAGAAGGCAAACTACGACCAGGGGCTTGTGGGAATTGCAAACAGTTTTGACCTTAGCAGTGCCCAGTTGCCGACCGAGTACGGACAGTGGCTTCAGGGAGAAAAAAGCCGCTTGGTGCAGGTCACGGAGGGAGTAAGCGAGGTCCAGCAGCAGGAATCGAAGAAGGACGCGGTTTACCAGCTCACAAAAATGCTGGGGGCGCAAACCCAGAGGGAGCTGGCCGAGGCAAAGAAAATAAAGGAGCAGGCAACCAAGCTGGGCCAGACAATCACGAGCCTCAAGGCGCTTTCCGAGCAGTTGACCGACCCTGCAATGCAAGCAACCCTTAACGAGCAGATAAAGCAGCTTGAGGAGCGCAGGAACGCGCTGGCTTCAAGCGCGCAGGGCAAGGAGAAAGGCGCCTCCGGAATATTCGGGTTCCTGAGCGGGCTGTTCGGCGGTCCGCCGCAGGCGGCAACAGAGCCGGCACCGGAAGCGCAAGGGAACGGCGGGAAAATCCCGGAGCCGCCCGTGCCGCAGTGAGTTTTGGAGCGGTTGCCCCAAGGCAGCCGCGGCTTATTCTTTTTCCATTTTTTTGGGCAGGAACGAAAGATATTTAAATATTAGAATATTCTAATATGTCATCATGAAAGGGCTGTACAAAATCCACGCCGAAATGTGCAAAGTGTTTTCAAACCCCACAAGGCTGGAAATACTGGATCTTTTGAGAAACAGGGAATTGTCCGTAACGGAGCTTATGGAAAAAACAAAGCTGGGCCAGGCCAACGTTTCCCAGCACCTGTCGATCATGAAGCTGAAGGGCGCTGTCATGTCCGGCAGGAAAGGCAAAAACATTTACTACAAGCTCGCGAATCCGAAAATCGCCAAGGCGTTTGATGCCATGAGGGAAGTTTTGGCCGAGAAACTGAGGGAAAATGGAAAAATCGCCAAAGGATTGTGAGGCAAAAAGCATGAAAAAAATAATGTTCGCAGTGATTGCCGCCTTATTGCTGAATTTAAGTTTAGTCAACGCAATCACGCAGCAGGAAATCGGCGAAGCCAAAAGCCTGATTGACTCAAAATCGGACTGCAAAAGCTTGTCCGGCTCCCAACTGGAAATTATCGGCGAATACTACATGGAGCAGATGCATCCTGGAGAGGCCCACGAATTGATGGACAAAATGATGGGCGGAGAGGGTTCAGAAAGTTTAAGGCGGGCGCACACTGCAATGGCAAAAAGGCTTTACTGTAATGAAGATGCTGGCGGAATGACAGGCTCTGGAGGCATGACGGGAATGGCGGGAAATTGGAATTATTTTGGCTATTGGAATTTTACTGATGCAATCTATGCGATATTGTTAATCGGCTTGACAATTCTGGTTTACCTCTGGATCATAAAATCATGGAAAAGCATTGCGCATAAGGGTGGCAGAAAATGAGGAAAAATAATAACGAGAACGCCATAATTATCGTATTGTTAGCCTTACTGCTCCTGCTTGGCTTTGGCTGGGGGTTTGGCTATATGGGCGGAATGATGCTCTTCGGGCCGGTTTTCATGGTGCTGGCATTAGTGCTGATAGTTTGGCTGGTTGTTTCCTTAACTCAAAGCGGAAGTGGTAAAAAATGAAAATGGAAGATTTCGCATACATAGTTGAAACCAATAAAAGTTTTGATGAAGCAGTCGTATCCGTCTTGAAAGCGGTGGACAAAAAAGGCTGGGCGTTGTTTCAGGTTTACGATGTGAAAGAAAGGCTGGCGGCAAAGGGATTCGAGCAAAAACCGCTGAAGATTATTGAAATTTGCTCGGGAAAATACGCAAACCGGTTCTTGAACAAAAACAGATTGATATCCCTTTGCATTCCGTGCAAAATCAATGTTCTGGAAGAAAACGGCAAGGTAAAAATTGCCGGCATGAGGCCCGCGATGATTTCGCAGTTTTTCCCGGAAGTAAGCCTGGAGGAAGCCGAAGAAGCCGAAAAAGAAGTCAAAGAGATTGTCGATAATGCGAGGTAACGGAACATGAAAATCGGGATTATCCTGAATTCCAGCGAACCTGAAACCGTATGGAACGCTTTCCGGTTCGGAGTTGAAGCGTTAAATAAGGGGCACACGGTAAAGCTCTTTCTTTTGGGAAATGGCGTTGAAGCTGAAAATGCAAAAGACGATAGGTTTCAATTTATGGAAGGGGCCATCGGGAAGTTCATGAAAAATAACGGCGTTCTTCTTGCCTGCGGAACCTGCTTGAAAATAAGGGAAAAGGAAGGAAGCAAAATTTGCCCCGTTTCCACAATGGAAGAAATGCTTCGATTGGTTGAAGAATCCGATAAAATCCTGACATTCGGCTGAAAAACAAGCCGGAAAACGGGAAGGCTATTTTGCCGCGAAGCCCGGATTTGCCTTGAAAAACACTGGCGAGGGGAGAATCGGACTCCCGTCACCTGATTAACAGTCAGGTAGCCTACCGCTAGCCTACTCGCCTAAAGCCGGCAACGAAAAAAATTGAAGAAAGGATTCCGGCGAAAAAATTGCGTTGGTTCGCGTGACCTAAAAGCGGTCAGGCGAACAATGAATTAGAATTATGGCGAATGAAACGCATGCAATAATTCCGTTGGCGAAGAATAAAAAGGTTTGCGGCTCTGAATTTGCAGCAAGGGCGTTTCTCTTGGAAAGAAAATCTGAAAGTTGGGTTGTTTACGCCAAAAGGTCAAGGGTTCCCGTGCAGGGCAAGCTAATGCTTGACTACTATTTGTCGATCGGCCCGCATTCCAGGAAACTGATAAGCGAAAGCGACTTCTTCATCACGACCCCGAAAATAAGGTCGGGAATATCAGCAATTACCAGGAAACCCGGAATCGGGAATTTCCTGAGGGATCTGGGAATGCTCAGGATAGGCCACATCGAGGTCTCAAAGGCGCAGGGAGAAAAAACATTCCACGTGGACGCGTATTACCCCACGCACTCGCTTGAAATGCAGTTCGGGAAGGATTTCTCGGAAAGGCTCGCGAAGGCCGGTCTGGCATCGCTTGCCGAACTCCAGATAATAAAGCGCCTGGAAAAGGAATTCCCGGGGCACAAAATAATACTTGGAAAGGAAAAGGACAGCAAGGAAAGGCTCGGCCAGCTTAGAAGGCGTGGGGAAAAAATCGGGGCGGAAACAACCCTTGCAGGGGCGGGGGCAAGGCTGCGCGCATACGTTATAAGGAAGGGCGGCGGAAAAATGAGGGGAATGCACCCGAGGCCGAGATGACCAAAGGGTTTAATATTACAAAAACTTTCCTGAATTCATGGCAATAGAATTCCTCGTATTGCAGATTGGGATAGTATTATTCGTCAGCATGCTCCTGGGAAGCTTTTTCTCGAAAATAAGGCAGTCGAGCATCATAGGCTACGTGCTCGGGGGCATAATCCTCGGCCCTAGCGTGCTTGGATTCGTGAAGGAAACCGAACTGCTTTCGCTTTTCTCGGAGCTCGGAATGCTCCTGCTCCTGTTTTACATAGGTATTGAAATCAACCCGAAGAAGTTCAGAAAAGGCGGCCTCATAGCGATAATACTGGGGCCCGCAAAAATGGCAATCTGCTTCTCATTGGGCTTCCTCGTGGCGTTGCCCTTCGGCTTCAGCCTCTTTGAAAGCGCGCTCATAGGCGTGATAATTTCAATGAGCAGCACGGCAATCATAGGAAAGTACCTGATTGACAACAACAAAACCAACGGCATGGAGGCGAGCATCGCAATCCCCATGCTCCTGGTGGAGGACTTCGTCGCGATAATAATAATCGCGATGCTTTCCGCATTCGGCGGAACGGGGACCGTAAAAGGCGTGATACTCAATTCGCTGTTCTTCGTGATAGTGGGAATCTTCGTGATAAGCGAGTTCTCAAAATATCTCATGAGGATAATGGAAAAATTGGATTACGAGAGGCACATCGCGCTTTACGGGGTGGGAATAGCGCTCGGGCTGGCCTTCTTGGCGCAATTCTTCGGCTTGAGCCCGGCAATCGGCGCGTTCCTCGGCGGATTCCTTTTGTCGGAGCTGAAGCACGCCGAAAAAATCCGGGAGGAACTCCACACTTTCAGGGACTTTTTCGCTGTATTCTTTTTCACGGGAATCGGATTGGCGTTCGTGCTCCCCAAAACGTTTCCGGAATTGGGATTCATGTTCGGCGCGGGCCTCGCGGTTCTCGCAGTCTACATTCTGGGGGAGTGGATTGCCTACGGCGGAATGGGCGCATTGCTCGGAATGAAACCCAAATTCACGATTTACATGGCGAATTTCATGGCGCCAATCGGGGAATTCTCGCTCATAATCGCGGGAACGGCAATAGCGCTGAAACTGCCGCACGCCTCCGGAATACTTAATCTCGCGATTTTCCTCGGAATTTCTTCAACCATAATAATGCCGTTCCTTGTAAGGAACTCGGATTCGATTGCGGAAATTCTGGGAAGAATAGTTCCAAGGCAATTGAAAAGCGCGGGAAACTCCGTGCAGAAAAGCCTTGGGTGGATAGGCAGGGGCGGTTCGCCAAGCGCGGATGTCCAGAACAAGTTCGTTGAGGCAATGAAAAACATAGGGGTTAACCTGTTCGCGGTGTTCGCAATAGTTTACCTTGCGGGATTCGCAATCCTTAACACGCCGGAAGGAATCGCCGGGGGAATAAAAAATATCTATGTTTTCGCGGCAATCTCAATCGCGCTGATGGTTCCCGCGTTCCTGAACATCAGGAAGGCTGTGAGGATTGCGGTAATGGAAATCGCGGGAACAGCGGGAAAGGGATTTTTTCCGGAGGAATGGGATGAACGCTTCATTCAGGCGCACCTTGCGGATGTCCTGCTCGGCCTTTTCCTGATTGCGGTTGCGTTCGTTTCCGTTTTCATTGCGCACCTCCTCAGGGCGCTTTACTGGGAACTGCCCGTGGTTTTCGCTGTGGCCGGAACGGCTTACCTGCTCAAGGCCGCGATTTCAAGGAAAAGGAAAAGCGTTTTCTTCAGCAAATTCGCGGAAAAGCAGCAATAAACGGGTTTTTTTCCAGGAAAGGCGGGAAAGGGGGTCGGTTTAATATTCCTTTCCGTTTATAAATGAAAAAGAGAAAACCACCCTCAGCCGTATTTCTATATCCCACAAAACAAAAAAAGAAACCGCAAGACGCAAACAGGCAATTTTTTCCAAGGCGGGGCGTTTTCTCTTGTTTCGGGTGGGTCCTCCTTGGCAGAAATGGTATCAAACCACTTTTTGGTTCCGAAGCACGCAATAATGCCCAAGGCGGAAGTAGAAACTTTTTTGAAGAAATACGCGGGCGGCCTTGAAAAGCTTCCGAGGGCTTCACGCAACGACCCCGTTGTATTGGAACTCGGGGCAAAGCGCGGGGACGTCCTCAAAATAATACGCGATTCCAGGACCGCGGGAAAATGCGTTTATTACAGGGTAGTGGGCTGACGGAAATGGTTGAAAGGGAATTCAGCGAGGGGTGGCCCCTCATCAACGCCTATTTCAGGGAAAACAACCTTGCAAAGCAGGAAATAGATTCGTTCAACCAGTTCATTGAAAAAAAATTGCCTGAAATCGTGGAAGAAAACAAAGTCATCAACCCGCGAATTGAGGAAGTAAGGGTGGAAATTTCGGACATAAAGGTCGACAGGCCGAGGCTCATTGAAGCGGACGGAAGCCCGCACCCGCATTTTTACCCGATGGAAGCGCGCGTGAAGGGAAGAACCTATTCAGGCCCCATTTACCTGACAATGAAACTTTTCAGGCGCGACGTGGAACAGGACGTGCGCAGGGCATACCTCGGAGAAATGCCGTTGATGGTCAAAAGCAATTTGTGCTGGCTCAACGGAAAAACCAACGACGAACTCGTGGAAATGGAGGAAGACCCCATGGACTTCGGCGGATACTTCATAATCAACGGCTCGGAAAAAGTACTGATGGCGCAGGAAGTGCTGGCTTCGGACCACGTGCTCGTAAGCAAAATGCAGGACAAGACGATCGCCGAAGTAATTTCAACGCGCGGGGCATTCAAGGGAAGGGTGAGGATACTGAGGGCGAACGACGGAAGCTTCTCAATAACATTTCCGGCTTCGCCGAGAAAACTGAAATTGTTCAACCTGCTTGCCGCGCTCGGCCTCAAAACGAAAAAAGATTTCATCGAGGCGTTTCCCGACGAAACCGCAATCCAGAACGACGTGCTATTGAACATTGAAACAAACGACGTGGCAAACGAAGAGGACGCATTGGACAAACTCGGAAAATTCGTTGCGCCGGGGCAGGTAATAGATTACAGGCTTAGGCGCGCGCGCGAAGTAATCGACGCGTTCCTCCTGCCGCACATCGGCCAGGAAGCAAAGGACAGGCTTGCAAAGGCGTACTATTTGACAATGATGGCTTCAAAGGCGGCGGAATGCGCCTACGGTTTGAGGAACGAGGACGACAAGGACCATTACTCGAACAAAAGGCTCGAGTTGTCGGGAAAACTAATGGAACATTTGTTCAGGTACTCCTTCAAGTACTTTGTAAAGGACCTGAAATTCCAGATTGACAGAACGGTTACGAGGAGAAGGAAGCTCGGGATTGCGACAATCGTGAGGCCGGGGGCGGTAACCGAAAGAATGCGGTTTGCAATGAGCACGGGAAACTGGATCGGAAGGAGCACGGGTGTCTCGAAGTTCATGGACCGCGTCAATTACCTGAGCCCGCTGACGGATCTGCGCAAGGTAAAGAGCCCCCTGGACAAGAACCGCGAATTGTACGAGGCAAGGGACGTGCACGGAACGCACTGGGGAAGGCTTTGCCCGATTGAAACGCCTGACGGCCCGCAATGTGGTCTGGTCAAAAATCTCGCGCTGATGGCGAAGGTAACAACGGAAAGCGAGGAAAAGACGGTTGAAAAAATACTGCAGGAAATGGACGTGAAGCTGAAATGACGCCGAATGCAAGCGGATTTGGCGTATTTGGATTCCCGGGGGAATTCAAATGAGCGCGGGAAAAACAAAGGTTTACATCAACGGAAGGCTCATTGGCTTCCACGGAGCGGGAGAAAAGCTTGCCAAGGAACTCATACAGAAAAGGAGGCAGGCAAAAATCGACTCGCAAATAAACATTGCCTATCACGAGGATACGAACGAGGTTTACATCAACACGGACGCGGGAAGGGTGCAAAGGCCATTGCTCGTGGTGGAAAACTCGAAGCCGAAGATTACGCGGGAAATAACCAAGCTTGTAGAACAGGGGAAAATGGGCTGGAGCGAATTGGTGCAGAAGGGATACGTTGAATACCTGGATGCGGAAGAAGAAGAAAACACATTGATTGCGGCAAAGGAAGAAGAGCTCACAAAAAACCACACCCACCTGGAAATAAATCCCGTGGGAATGTTTTCCATAATTTCAGGGATGATTCCTTATCTTGAGCACGACATGGCCGGAAAGGCATTGCACGGAGCAAAGGTCTTCAAGCAGGCAATAGGAATAAACGGGGTGAATTACGGCTGGAGGACTGACACCGAAGGATACCTGCTTTATTACCCCCAAGTCCCGCTTGTGAAAACAAAGGTAATGGACCTTGTCGGGTTGTCGCAGAGGCCGCAAAGCCAGAACTTTGTGGTTGCAATAATGCCGTTTTACGGATTCAATTTATTGGACGCGGTAATAGTGAACAAGGGGGCAATAGACAGGGGGCTCGGAAGGTCGGCATACTTCAGGACGTATGACGCGGTTGAAAACCGCTATCCCGGGGGCCAGATAGACAAATTCGAGATTCCGCCGCAGGACACCGTGGGCTACCTGAGCGAAGCCTCATACAAAAAGCTTGGCGAAGACGGAATAGCGGAGCCAGAGGAATTCCTGGACGAAAAGGACATAATAATAGGAAGGACTTCGCCCCCGAGGTTCCTGGAAGAAATAACCGAGTTCGGGGTCGTCGAAGAAAAAAGAAGGGAAGCGAGCATCGGCGTAAGGAAGGGAAAACCGGGATTCGTGGACAAAGTGATAATTACGGAAGGGGAGGAAGGAAACAAGCTCGTCAAAATAAAAGTGAGAACCGAAATGATTCCCGAAATGGGGGACAAGTTCGCTTCAAGGCACGGCCAGAAGGGGGTTATCGGCGCGATAATTCCGGAGGCCGACATGCCTTTCACGGAAAACGGGATGAAACCCGATTTGATATTGAACGCGCACTCGATTCCTTCAAGAATGACAATAGGGCATTTGCTTGAAACCCTGGCGGGAAAAGCCGCGGCATTGAACGCAAGCCAAATTGACGGAACGCCGTTCAGCGCGGTCAACCGCGAGGAACTCGGAAAAATGCTTGCGGAATCCGGTTTCAGGCCGGATGGAAAGGAATGCTTTTACGACGGAATAACGGGAAACAGGCTCGATGGCGAAATATTCGTCGGCGTTGTCTCGTACCAGCGGCTGTTCCACTTGGTGGCGCACAAAATACAGGCAAGGTCGCGCGGCCCCGTGCAAATACTCACAAGGCAGCCCACGGAAGGAAAGGAAAAGGAAGGCGGGCTAAGGTTCGGGGAAATGGAAGGCGAAACACTGGTGGGGCACGGAGCAGCAATGCTATTGCAGGAAAAATTCATTGACGATTCGGATAAAGTCGTTGAATTGGTGTGCGAAAAATGCGGGATAATCGCGGTAAACGACCAAATCCGAAACAAGAGGATTTGCTCGA
>JBAZPA010000015.1:0-12658 GCA_041648435.1 archaeon | reverse complement strand
ATCTTCTTCTCGATTTCGGCAGTGGTTTCCGCCTTGGGCATGCTCTTATGCAGGTGCAAAAGCTTTAAATAGTTGATATGGAGCAATGTATATGTTTTCCAACTTTTATAAAATATTAAAAGTTGCCGGAAAAGGGGGAATTCGATGCTCTTGAACTCGGGCAAAAAGGAAGGCGACACCCACATGAGGCCAGACAAGGCAAGCGTAGTTTCTAATAATTATAAATCCGATTTGCCGTTCCAGACAAGGTCATTGTGCCCCGACTGCAAGCGCGTCCTTGACGCGACGGTATACGAAAAGGACGAAATGGTTTACATAAAAAGAACCTGCCCCGAGCACGGCGAGTTCGATGAAATTTACTGGGAGGATGCGGATTACTACAAGTGGGCGAAGCAGTTCGGAACCCGCTCGAAGGGAATCGCGAACCCAAATGTCGGAAAAATAATCGCGAACAATGGCACGAACTGCCCCACGGACTGCGGATTGTGCGACAACCACCACACCCACACTGCGCTCGCGAACATGGTTGTTACGAACAGGTGCGACCTGAGCTGCTGGTACTGCTTCTTTTACGCAAAGGAGGGCGACCCGATTTACGAGCCCACCCAATTGCAGATAAGGAACATGCTTAAGACTCTAAGGAACGAGAAGCCGGTTCCCGCGAACGCGCTTCAGCTCACGGGCGGGGAGCCCACCCTCAGGAAGGATCTTGAGGAAATAGTGAAGATTGCGAAAGAGGAAGGATTCGAGCACATCCAGCTCAACACGCACGGCATTAACATTGCAAACGAGCCCGGAATGGCGGAAAGGCTGAGAAAGGCGGGCGTTTCAACGCTTTACATGAGCTTTGACGGAACAACGCCGCAAACCAACCCCAAGAACCACTGGGAAGCGCCTTTCACGCTTGAGGAATGCAGGAAAGCCGGCCTCGGGGTGGTTTTGGTGCCCACAGTAATCAGGGGAGTCAATGACCACAAGCTCGGCTCAATAATCAATTTCGGGTTGAATAACCTTGACATTGTTCGCGCTGTTAATTTTCAGCCGGTTTCATTGGTTGGAAGAATGCCCAAGAAACTGAGGAACAAGCAGAGAATAACGATTCCCGGAGCGATAAAGAACATCGAGGAGCAGACCAACGGAATAATCACGAAAAAGGACTTCTTCCCGGTTCCCTGCATTACTCCAATGAGCGAATTCGTCGGAGCCCTGACGGGAAAGGCGCAATACGAGTTAAGCATCCACTTTGCGTGCGGCGCCGCGACCTACCTTTACGTTGAAGACGGAAAAGTCACCCCGATTCCCCAGTTCGTGGACGTGGAGGGATTCGTGGAATACATGTCCGAGAAAGGCGCTGAGCTCGAAAACGGGAAAAGCAGGTTCCTTGTCCTTGCGGATGCGGTAATGAACCTTGGAAAATTCATTGACAAGGAAAAGCAGCCCAAGTCATTGGACCTTAAGAAAATTTTGTTCAACGCAATCATAAAGCACGATTACAAGGCGTTGGGCGAGCTTCACTCCAAGACTTTGTTCGTTGGAATGATGCACTTCATGGACCCGTACCTGTACGACCAGCAGCGCGTGGAAAGGTGCGACATACATTACGTCATGCCAGACGGAAGAATAATCCCGTTCTGCTCGTTCAACGTTATTCCGGAACTTTACAGGGACAAGGTGCAGGGCCAGTACAGCGTTTCCTCGGAGGAATTCAAGCGCAGGTTCCCGGGAGTTGACCCGAACTTCAAGTATAGAAGGGATATTGAAAAAATAGAGGCAAATCCAATATACCAGAAAGCGTATTCCCTGCAAAGGGATTTCTTCGACAACGGCAGGATGATTTCCGCCTTGGATTCCGCGATCGTCCGGCCAGCGTCATCCGCGGGAATAAACAGGGCGGCCAGGCAGTGAATCCCAAAGGGAATGAATAGGGAGAATAATAATGGGCACGGCAAAAGACTGGCATGAAGACGAGGTTTATGGCCATCAGCCCTTCAGGAAACTCGCCAGAATCGAGTTCCTTGTTGAGGGAATGAATGGCAGGGATGACGCGGCATGGATCCAGTACGGCTTGCTTGTCAATGATTCTGTGATAAGGTGCCACATCGAATTTTCCGCGGGAAAGGGCGAGGTTCTTTATAACCCGCTTGACGCCAACGCGGAAAAAATACTTTCTTTGGTGAAGGCGCCATTCAAGGCGAAGTTGCTCGAGGAAAGGGAAGTCCCTTACTCCGCGCTTCTCGCTACCGCGTTCCACTTCGAATGAAGGCAAGGCAAACACTGCGTTTACTGCTATTATTCCTTATGCAGTTTCACGCCCAGTTTTTTCGCCCAGTTAAAGTATTCCTTTTCAGTCATCTTCCTGTAAACCATGTCGTGGAACGCCCTTTGCCGCTCAATGATTTCTTTATCAGACAGGAAACCTATATTGCTGTTTAGCGCCGTAAAAACAGGGTCTTTGTAAAGGCTCTTGAGAAGCTGCCCCTTCTCGAAGGCAAATTCCTTTTCCGTCTTGTAACCCCTGTACAACTTTATTTTCCCGAGCGCCCTCACTAATTCAGGGTCATTTTCCATCCGCGCCCTGGTCAGGTCGTTCAATATTTCTATATACTTCTTAGGAAGCTCCGTTCGGGCCGTTTCCCTGAACCGTGCATTCCTTCCCGCGGGTTTTACCATGCGCAACACCACCCTATTGTTCCTCCGATTCGTATTTATAGGTTTTCGGGCAAGGGTTTTTCGGAAAGGGCCTTTGCGCAGCAAAAGATTTTCTTTCGCAAACCTTTTGGCTGAGCGCGGAGCGCGATGCCTAAAAGGCTTTGGGGCGTTAGTCTAGCTTGGTCAGGATTCGAGCTTCGGGAGCTCGTGACGGGAGTTCGAATCTCCCACGCCCCATCTACTTTTTCCGCAATGAAAACCAAGTCACTTCATTTTGCCGAGCTTCCCGAAATAATACGCCTTGTCCTCTATCGCCCACACCTCGAAATTCTCCAAATCCCGCTTCAGGAAGGGGCTTATGGGCTTTTCGCGCGACAAATCGGTTCCCACTGAAACGAAGTTAAATGAGGGCAGCACCACGAGGATTTTGCCCCCGAATTTTCCGCGAAGGAAGCACTTGTATTTTTCGGATTTCACCCCTTCGCGCAAAGTAATTGCGGGGTGCTCGTTCCCGATCAGAATTATTTTTGCCTTTTTGTATTCTCCTGTGCGCCTGACTTTGTCTCCGTGCGTGCAAAAAACGCCCTCGTTTTCAAGGTAAAAGCCGTCTTCCCTTATTTTGAGGCCCTTCCTCTCCGCAAGCGGCCCGAGGATTTTGTCGTGATTTCCGCGCACAAGAATTATTTCCCCGCAATTCCTTTCAAGCAAATCCATTATTGCAAGGACTTCATTCCATTCCTGCCGGGAAATCGTACCGAATTCGTGCTTCAAATCCCCGTTAACTATTATTTTTTCGAGTTTAGGCAAACCGGAAAGAATTTTTTCAAGTGCCTTTTTGATTTCCGCAAAATTGAAGCGTGGAACGAATACTCCCTGCTTGTTGAGCGCCTCCTCAAAGCCCAAGTGCAGGTCCGAAATCACGAGGCAGTTCGATTTCTCGAAGTAGAGCCCCAGGCCCGCGATTCTCGCTCCGCGCAATATTTCCCTTTCCGCGCCCCGCGGTTTCTTCTTCCGGCTTTCCGGCTTTTCGACGGGCATTTCATTCACCACTTTCCTCTACCGCCTTTTCAGCCGCCTTCAGGACCAACGCGCTTAATTCCTTCGGCCACTCCTTTGCGATTTCGTCCTTGTATTTCAACACGTTTTTTGCGAGCCTCGCGCTCAAACCCGAATCATTGTCAATGAGATTTATTATTTCCTCCTTTGCGTTCAGCGGCACGTGCTTGAGGTTCCATGCCATTTGCCTGAGCTTCCTTTTCGGGTCGTCCCGCGCGGTCTTCCTTTCGGCATCGATTGTTTCCCATACCTTGCCATAATCCACATTTTTGCCGGCTTTGCCCTGCGTTTTTGTTCCCGCGGACGCCATTATTTTTTCGTTCAGCCTTTTGATGAATTCAAGCCTGTCTTCCATGCGCAGGACATCGGAATAACCCTGCACGAACAGATTTATCGCGAAAGGCGAGGGAAGTTTCAGCTGGATTACCTTCAGTTTCATTTCGTTGTTCTCGATTGCGCGCACGACTTTAAGCGCGTTGGAAATGTCCATTGCGTCCTCGAGTATTTCGCGCTTTGCTTCGCGGATAATGCAGAAGTTCTGGTCCAGCCTCTGCACCGCGCCAAGCAGAAGGCGTGAGGACATCTGCTGCCTTCCCGCGCTCTTCGTTCTTCCCTTGTAGGAGCGGAGAATCATCAGTGCGCGCGTCGCGCAGTGCCTGAATCTGCGATTGAACATTTCGGTTCTCTGCAGCGCGCTTTCAAGGTTCTGCCGGAACTCGCGGCAGTTAAGCGTTGCGATTGCGTGCTCCAAAGGCACTTCGGAATCCGAGGTTATAGTGAAGCCGTTGTCGTTAATGGAAATCTGGATGTCCTTGTGTGCAATGCGCGAAATTATGTATGCAATGCCCATGCTTAACGCGTCATTAGCGCGCCTTCCGCAAAGGGAGTGGAAAATCAAATGGTTTTTGCCGCCTTCCTTTATCTGTTCCACAAGAAGGTTTCCCGAAACAGGAATCTGGGAGTAGGAAAACTGCTGCCTGAAGTACTCGTAAAGCGCGCTTCCCGCGTTTCCGTCAACGTAGAGATATTTCAGGATGAACTCGATTATTTCCGCCTTGGAGCGCTTTTTCCGGAATTTTTCCTCCATCAAATCGCGGAATTTCTGTATATCGTTGGCCAAATCAAAGTTCAATGGAAGCATTTCCGAGAACCAGCTTGGCACGGTGGGAGGGCGCTTGTAGGCCGGTTTCACGTTTGCGGTCATTCCCACAGCGAAAATGAATTCGTACGTTTGCCCGCCAAGAACGAAGACATCGCTTTTCTTGAGGTGCTCGAGGAAAATTTCGTCAATGCTCCCGATGACGTCGTTGCCGCACTTGACTTTCACGCGCGCCTCGTCCGGAATCGTGCCGATGTTCGTCATGTAAATTATTCTTCCCATTTTTCCACGCTTCCCTATCATTTTTGTGACGGGGTCGTGCCAGATTTTCGCGTAAACGTGCCGCGTTTCCAGTGAAGTGTAGGTTCCCGCGAGGTAGTCAACGACTTCAAAGAATGCCGCCTTTGAAAGGTTCCTGTAACAGTAACTCTGCCTTATGAGGGAAAGCATTTTTTCGTCTTCCATTCTTTCTTCGAGGCTCAACCCGAAAACGTGCTGGCTTAGAACATCAAGGCAGTTCTCGGGAACGTGGATTCCGTCTATTTTTCCGTCAATCGCATCTTTGAGGATTACGCTGCATTCCACCAGGTCATCGCGGTCAAGCACGATTATCCTGCCCTTTACTTTGTCGTGCAGTTTGTGGCCGCTTCTTCCCACGCGCTGTAGGGCCCTTGCAACTGATTTCGGGCTTCCGAGCAGAATCACAAGGTCTATGTAACCGATGTCAATGCCCAGCTCGAGCGAGGTGCTTGTGACAACCACCTTTAGTTCGCCTGCTTTCAGGCGGTTTTCAATGTTGAGGCGGTGCTCGCGCGAAAGCGAGGAATGGTGCGCGCCCACATTCCCCTCCAGGTACGCGGCCGGAAACAATTCCTTCAGGTTGTGAACGACTCTCTCGGTCGCGGAGCGCGTGTTAGTGAAAATCAAGGTCGTTTTGTGCTCCTGAATTAGCGAGTCAAGCAATGCGTAAAGGGATTTCTGCAACTGCACGCTAGTGGCATTAACAAGGTCCGGAAGAGGGCTGATTACCTTCAGGTCAAGCTTTTTCAGGAATTGCACGTCCACAATCCTGCACTGCCGTGGCTTCCCATTCTCCAAGCCGACAAGGAATTCCGCGATTTCAGTTAAGGGAGAAATCGTTGCGCTTAACCCGATTCTCGTGAGTTCGGTTGCGTGCCTTTGCAGCCTTTCCAGGGATAATGAAAGGTGAACGCCGCGCTTTCCGGAGGCCATTGAGTGTATTTCATCAACAATAACCCACTTTGCGTCCGCGAGCTTCTCGCTGAACTTCGGCGCGTTAAGCACGATTGCCAGAGTTTCCGGCGTCGTAATAAGGATGTGGGGCGGCTTGCGCAGCATTTTTTGCCGCTCGCCGGCAAGCGTGTCCCCCGTTCTGGTTGCAACTCGCACCATGATTTTTTTCCCCATTTTTTCCGCCAACGCGGTTATTTCCTCAAGCGGCTCATTGAGGTTCTTCTCAATGTCATTGCTCAGGGCGCGCAGCGGAGAAACGTAAACGCAGTAAACCTTGTCTTCCAGTTGGTTGTGCTCGGAAAGCGTTATGAGTTCGCTCAGAATCGAGGCGAATGCCGCAAATGTTTTTCCGGAACCGGTTGGCGCGCTTATCAGGGTATTCATCCGGCTGTGAATGTTCAGCACGGCATAGCGCTGTGGCTCGGAAAAAGAGCCGAACTTCTTTTTGAACCATTCTCCCACAAGCGGGTTCAGCCTTGAAAAAATTTCGGAATCCGGGTGCTTTTCCCTCTCGAACTCAATCTGATTTTCATTCATGGTTTCTGCTCCGCATTCCGGCAATTAAAGCAGGGATTTACGCGGCAAAAACCATAAAACGCTATTTGCCCCTGTTATTCAGGCTTGCCTTGTGCGCCAGAAGGATTCTTTGGAGCACTGTTACATTGGAAAGCACGGCAAGGATTACGATTATGTAAGTCAGGTATGCCAGCCCGAACGAAGCGAGCAGGATTCCGATTAGGAGAATAATCGTCCTTTCCGGCCTTTCAAGGATTCCCCCCCGGATTTCGGTTTTGCTTGCGCCCTTTTCCACTGCGGCGGCTTTCGCGTAAGTGGTGTTCATTTCCCCGAAAACATACAATGCAATCCAGAACGCCGCGGGAACAAAGAATGCGGGAAGGGGAACGAAAAGCAGGCTCAGTGCGATTATTGTTTCAACGTACTTGTCCACAACGCCGTCAAGGTATCCCCCGAATTTTGTGGCTTTTCCCGTCTCCCTTGCAACTGCGCCGTCCACCAAGTCCCAGAAGGCGGTAATTATCAGGAACAATGCCGCAAGCCAGAAGCTCTGGAGGATTATCAAGGCGACGGTTATCAATGCGAGGGGAATTGAAATAAGGCTCAGCTGGTTCGGGCTGAGGCCCGTGCCTGAAAACGCTTTGCCTATTGCCTTTGAAATCCGCGAAAACTTTTCCCTTATTGCATAAAGCATTTTTTCCACGCCGTTTCCCAAAAAAAATCATTTCTTGGTTCGTTTCGCGCCCTTTACTTTCCTTGCCTTTCTTTGCGTTTCCGGCTTCGGGCTTTCGGAAACGGCTTTTGGCCCGAATTTTTTGCCCTCAAGAACGTAATTCGTTGCACCGAGCAAGGCCGCAATCGCGTTCATTGCCATGAAAATCCAGTCGCCGATGGAGAAGCTGTATACGAAAAGAAATGCGCTTCCGATTGCGTAAAGACCGCTCAGGAGCCTCGAAATCCCGGTTTTCCTGTTCTGCAGTGTCTGGCAGCTCTGGATTGCCCAGCCAAGCAGCACAATAAGCAAACCCGCCATTCCCAGGTAATACGCGTTTGCCATTAATGCGAAAGCCATGAAATCAGCTCTTCACGAGGAGTATTATTGCGATTATTATGAGCACCAGGCCGAAATAGGTGTTAAGCAGGTCCAGGGGCTGGGGAAACTTCGGCAGGTAAAGCCCTATGGCTATTCCGATAAGGAACATTCCCACCATTGAATTCGCGCTTCCGCCCGCGCTTCCTCCCAAAGGCATAAAATCACCAATACATACTCGGAACAGGTATTTAAAATTTGCCTGACCGAAAAATCAGCCGAATAAATGGAAAATTGCGGGATTATTTATTGAAAAATTCCTGGCCAGCCCGAAAAAATAAGATGGTTAGGGAGCCAAGCGGAAAAAACTTTTTTTTCTCGATTGGCCGAGTGAGCCTGCTCCCATAACCATTAAGGCCGTTTGGCCGAATTGGTTGATCCTTTAGTTCAACCACCCCGTAAACATTTCCGCAATGCACTATAAAAGCCTGCCATAAGGCGGGAAAAGAAAAAATGAATAAATTAAACAAAAAACGCTAAATTTTGAATTAATGAAAGTTTTGAAGCCAAATTTCAGAGGCAATTTCGGCAATTATTAATTCTCAGTGAATAATTGTTCTTGCTTCGGTTGCCTTTTTATTGGTTTTGGCAAATCCTTTTTCCATGAACGCGCAACAAGAGCTCGCCGAAAGGGAAAAAAGGGTTTTGATTGAACTCCTCAGGAACTCCAAGGTTTCCGACAAGGAGCTCGCAAGAAAACTTTCGACTTCGCAGCCCACGATAACGCGCATAAGGAACAAGCTTTACGAGCAGGGCTACATACTGCATTACACCATAATGCCCAAAATCGAGAAGGCCGGATTAAAGCTGATGGCATTCACTTTCCTCAGAAGATTTGACACGGGCGCGCGAAAGAAACTCCACGAGTGGATTTCCGCAATGCAGCCCGTAATTTTTTCCGCGGAAGGCGAAGGGTTAAGGGAGCAGCGCCTTGTAATGATTTCCGCCCACACGGACTTCGACAAATACGAGGAATTCATGCACGCACTCAGGTCGGAATTCGGAAACAAAATCGGGGAAACGAGCTCGTTCCTGATTCCTTCGGGAAAAAACATAAAGGAATTCAATCTTTGCGGCCCGATTGAAGCGCAATTCAAGCTGGCCCAATGGAACGAAAAGAAGGGAATAAAATTCGGAAGCCACGAAGTACAGATTCCCCAGATGCCATCAATGCCCCGCATGCCGCAGGTGAAAATGCCGTACCTCGGAGGGAAAAGGGGAAAATGAAAATTTTTTCATGTATTAAGGTAGGTCTGCCTGTTTCCCACTACCTGCCTGAACAGGCTGCTCACGCTTTCTCCGGCATGAATCCGCTTTATCGCCTCGCCAAGCAATGGCGCAACCGAAATCACTTTTATTTTTTCAATAAGCTTTTCCTGGGGCAGTTGAATCGTGTCCGTAACAACGAGTTCCTTGAGCTCCGAATTCCGGATTCTTTCGATTGCGGGGCCGCTCAAAAGCGCGTGCGTGCACCCGACCCTTACTTCCTTTGCCCCGCGCTCAAGCAGCGCCTCAGTGGCCTTTACCACTGTTCCCGCGGTGTCAATTATGTCGTCGAATATTATCGCGGTTTTTCCCTCGACTTCGCCGATTACGCCCATTACTTCGGACTCGTTTTCCTTGGGCCTGCGCTTGTCAATGATTGCAATGGGGGCGTCAAACGCGAGTGCAAGGCTGCGCACCCTTTTTATTTCCCCCAAATCGGGCGCAACCACAACCAGGTCCTTGTGGTCCTGGTTCCTGAAGTACTGTGTTATTATCAACGCAGCAGTGAGGTTGTCGCAGGGAATGTCGAAGAAGCCCTGAATTTGGCCTACGTGCAGGTCCATTGCAAGAACGCGGTTTGCGCCCGCAGTCTGAATCAGGTTAGCCACGAGTTTTGCGCTTATAGGGTCCCTTGACTGGATTTTCCGGTCCTGACGCGCGTAACCGTAATAGGGAACCACGGCTGTAATCCTTTCCGCGGAAGCGCGCTTCAGTGCATCGCAGAAAATCAGGAGTTCCATGAGGTTCTGGTTTGCCGGAGGCCCCGTGGGCTGAATCACGAAAACGTCCTTTCCGCGCACCGAGTCAAGTATTTTGAGGTTGACTTCGCAGTCCGCAAACTTTCCAACCAGCGCTTCGCCAAGGCTTATGCCCATGTAAGAGCAAATGTTTTCCGCAAGGGGCCTGTTCGCGTTCCCGCAGAAAACCATGAGCGAGTTGTTGTGCATACCAATGCAGGAGAAGGAAACTTTTTTAATGCAAGCCCACGTTCTTATGTCATGGCAGAAATACGCCCCGATGAACTTGTGAAAACCCACCTTTTCTTCGGGTTTGACGACGTTCTGGTGAACGGAAAGGTAAGTAACAGCGTTAATCCCATGCACGTTAAGCTTTGCCTCGAAAAGCTCCGCGTACTCGAGGACCAGAATGTGCTGAACTTTTACATTATTTCGGGAAACTCGCAGAAAATCGCCCTCAAAAAAATCGCGGATTCCGGCCTGAAGGATTTTTTCAAGCGCCAGAACGTGTTTTCCGTGACTTCGGGATACGTGAACAGGAAAAGCAGGATTGACAGGGAAAGGTACAAGGAGCAGATTTCGGAAAACTCGGAATTCAAGGACGAATTCGTGAAGCAGAAAACTTTTGAGAAATTCATGAAAAAAGGAGTCAAGCCCGAAAAAATGCTTTTTATTGGCCACGATTTGCTTACCGACGCGTATTACACCCTGCGTTTTTCGAAGATAGACGTTGCAATCGTGGAAAAAAGCGCTTCCTACATGCACCAGAAGCTCGACCAGAAAGTTCCGGGGCTGACTTACATTGACGTGGAATGGAACGACCTCAAGAAAGTCATTATGGGAAACATTCCCAAGCCGGATTATTCCGCCTTGGACAAATTCGTTTACCAGAAATTGAGGAACGAGCTGTTCAAGGATGTTCCTCCGATAAAGGTGGGAAAATGAGGGCGGGCTTTGCGGGAAACGAAAAAATCGTTTCAGTGAAAGCCCGCCAAATAATAGATTCTAGGGCGATGCCCACAATTGAAGTCGAAGCCGCAACAAAAAATTTTTCCGCGATTGCAAGCGCGCCGAGCGGCGCCTCAAAGGGAAGCTTTGAGGCGGTTGAACTGCGCGACTGCCTGAAACCCTATGGCGGAAAAAGCGTTATGAACGCCGTTCGGGGCGTGAACAACAAAATTGCAGGAAAACTGAAGGGAATGAATCCCCGCGGTCAGAAAAAGATTGACGAGGCGCTGATTGGGCTTGACGGCACAAAGGGCAAATCCAAGCTCGGCGGGAACGCGATTCTCGCCTCAAGCGTCTGCTGCGCGAGGCTCGGCGCGCAATCCGAAAAAAAGGAATTGTTCGAGTTCATCGGGGAAATTTGCGGCCACAAGCGCTTCCATTTGCCGGTTCCGTGCTTCAACGTGATAAATGGCGGCCTGCACGCGTGGAACGAGCTTTCGATTCAGGAATACTGGGTCATACCGGAGGAAAAGCGTTTTGCAGATAATTTGCGCGTCGGAGTGGAATGCTATAACGCCCTGAAAAAGCGCGTTGCCGCGAAATACGGCAGGCAGTACACTGCCGTAGGCGACGAAGGGGGCTTCGCGGTTCCGGATTCCAATCCAAGGGCGCCAGTTGAATTGATTCTGGATTCCACGGGAGACGCGGGATACGGCGGAAGGGTTTCAATCGGAATCGATGTTGCGGCGAGCGTGCTTTTCAGGCAGGGGAAATATGAACTTGAGAAAAGAATGCTTGAGCCGAACGAAATGATTGAGTTTTACTCCGGACTCGTCAAAGATTACGGGGTTAAAATACTCGAGGACCCGTTCGCGGAAAGCGATTACACTTCGTGGATAAGGCTGAATCACTCTCTTGGAAAAAAGGCGCTCATTGCGGGCGACGACCTTACCGCTACGAATAGCCTGCGATTGCAGGTCGCGCGCGAGGAAAAGTGGTGCAATTCCGTGATTGTGAAGCCGAATCAGGCGGGAACCGTAAGCGAAGCGGTGGAGTTCGCAGTGCGCGCAAAGAAATTCGGGTGGAAAACCATCGCCGCGCACCGCTCCGGAGACACGGAGGACGCTTTCATTGCCGACTTTGCGGTTGGAACGCAGGCGGATTACGCGAAGTTCGGCGCGCCCTGCAGGGGCGAGAGGACCGCGAAGTACAACCGGCTGTTGCGCATAGAAGAAATCGTTTGAATGGGTGTTAAAATCAGAAAACCAATCGCAAAAAGCGCCAGAAGAAAACTGCTTATTGAAACTGCAAAAAAAGAAATGAAAAAAGGATACGGCGAAACCGGAAAAAGGCTTGAAAAGGAAATGCGAAAAAGAAAGAATTCGCATTTGATTAATATTTTGAAAAAAATACAGAATTACAGGAGCAGCCGCACCCTGAAAGAGGCTTCAGTTTACAACAAACTGATGCTTGAAAACCCGCATAATGACCCGCTATACAAAGCAATTATTGAAAGCAGGGAGTTTGCGAAAAACGCTCATCCTTATCGGCCTTTGCTTGCGAGAATAGAGGGAAGGGACTTGACAAAAAAAGAATACTTTGGTTTAGCAAAAAAATTCGGCGTGAAAATAAAGGACGAAATGTAAGGCAAAAAAAACAGGATAAAGGGACCGCTTCGCGGCCCCCCGCTCAAGCGAATCAGTCAGTAATCTTCCTCGTAGTCCGAATCCGAATCGTAGTCCTCCACGTCTTCGTCGTCATCCCAGCCCTCTTCTTCATCTTCCTTGGATTCCTCTCCGTCCTCTTTCTTTTTCTTCTTTTTAGGGTCAGCCATTTAACCACCTGCATGAACCCAAATAGGGCCCTTTGCCATGGAAAAAACTTAACCAGTATTCAAGACAACAATATATAAAGGTTTCGAGCGCGGCGATTTTCCCTGCGCTTTTGGCCAGAATCAGAAATAATCGTTCAAAACGCTCTGCTTCTTCTGCATCCCGCTTATCCTGGCTTTTCCGCCCCCAACCCCAAATTGCAGTTTGTGGA
>JBAZPA010000014.1:0-12689 GCA_041648435.1 archaeon | reverse complement strand
TTTTAACTCCTTTTTTTGGAGCTTAAATTGGAAAAAGTGTAACCTATGTGCTGCTACTAAATTACGCATTAAGTGTAACCTATCTTATGCAACTTTTTATGTAACCTATGTTGTGCAACTTGTCAGTAAGTATTTAAGAAGTATAATGATTTATGGATTATTGGCAGCAACGTTATTTGCCCAAGATAAAGTGAGTCTTGACTGGAAAATGCATAATGTCGGTCAAATCAGAAGAACCGAATCAAATATGGGAGGCGATTTAAACGCAAAGAATGCCGAATCACTTGGCTACAAAGGTATGCTTTATTGTGAATATCCACCTGATTCATATGTAGAGCATATCGGAGAAGCGGGTATTTGGGTTGGTGCAGTTGTAGGGGGCGACACATGTGTTTCAGTGACTACAAGTTGGTCGTCTTCATTTGAATTTTATCCCACGGCTGAACCATGGGATACCGTATGGGTAATCGGTCGCTACGATACTGTCGATATTCCATATTGGAAGAATTATGTCGGAACATCCGATCAGGATTTTGGTTGCCGGTATAATGATTACGGGCCATCAAGTCAAAAAGTCGCACTTCATAAACCTCTCTTTATTGATGTAATTCAGACTAGTTTTGCGTGGAGTTCTTCACCTTTAGACGAAATGATTGTCTATACATTTTATATCATTCCGACATTAAATGATTTGAATAATGCTTACATCGCCTATTGGCTGGATGCTAATGTTGGCTATCGTGGCTCGGATTGGAGTTTCGGATCGGATGATGTAACCTGTTTCTACCCTGATCGGCAGATGTCAATTTCAAGTGATTTGCCTGAAGGCACCGTACCAACATCGGCAGATGGCACATGTTTGAGTTCGATAGGAGTAAAAATGTTTACGCCGGTTGGATATGATGTTGACGCCTTGAAATGGACTTATCATAATTATACAGGTCCATCTAATTCACCTTCTAGAAAAGATGCCGTTCGTTATACAAGGATGTCCTCTGGTTTGGTCAGTGCTGATGAAGTCAATCTTCAGGGCGGAACAGAATCTATGATGGCTTTCGGACCAGTAAATGTTGCCGTTGGTGATACTTTAGTCTGTAGTGTTGCACTTATCCTTGGCATTGGTAAACAAGGAGTCTTGGATAATGAATACACACTTTCTCGAATAGTCGAACAAAATTTCAAAGTTCCAACTCCACCTCCGGTACCCAAATTGTATGCAGAGACTTCTGCAGGGCAAGTAAGATTATTTTGGAATCGTCCGAATCCGAATGATCCTGACCCTGAATCGTACCGCGATCCCTACCGGGCTGATACAACCAGCCAACCATTTGAGGGCTATCGACTTTATAAGCGGACGCGAAAAAGTAAGCCGGATGGAACTCCACAACCATGGACTTTACTGGCACAATTTGATTTGGCTGATAACGAATATTACTCAAATACTGGTTTGGAGCATGAATTTACTGACTATGGATTGTTGAATAATATTGAGTACTACTATTCCATTACCGCCTTTTCAAAACCGGATTTAGTTTTGCCATTTCCGTCACAGGAATCAAGTATAACACAAGGACAACTGACGGTTGTCCCGGGACCTCAACCGCCGGAAAATGTTGGAAAGGTAGCAGTAGTACCGAATCCATACCGTGGGGATATTAGTTATTATAACTATAATCCACCATGGGAAAAGCCAAGCGGCTCTCGCTCATATTGGATGGAGCAAGATCGTCGGGTCCAGTTTATCAACTTACCGGAAAGATGCGAAATAAATATTTACACAGTTGCCGGTGATCTCGTAGAAACGATCGATCACAACAGTTATGAACTCGGTTATGAAGATTGGAACCTTACATCTTATGTTGGTCAGGCTATTGCCAGCGGTATCTATTTATTTACAGCTGAAGATAAAAGTAATGGAGATGTTCAGGTTGGGAAATTTGTAATTATTAAATGATGAAGATTTTTCCGCCCTTCTGTTATGTTTGGGAGAAAATATGATTAAGAAAATGATATATGTGGCGGTATTTTTCCTGCCGGTTATTCTATCCGCACAGTATAACCGTCCTGGGAGTACATCCGCTCAATTTTTAAAGATGGGAGTAAGCGCACGTGCTATGGGGATGGGAGAAGCTTTTGTGTCTGTTACCAAGAGTGCGGAAGCCGTTTATTATAATCCGGCGGCATTAGCCCGGATTACCGGGACTGTCATTGGTTTTAGTCATAATAAATGGTTTGCGGGGATTAACCACGAGTTTGCATCACTGGCGCATAATTTTGGTGATATCGGAACATTAGCACTATCAATGACTACTTTGTATACAGATGAAATGGATGTGCGGACGCCTCTGCAACCCGAAGGTACGGGGGAAACCTTTTTTGCAACCAATTATCGGGTGGGAGCCAGCTATTCGAGATTTTTAACTGATCGCGTCACATTTGGCGGAACGTTGAATTATATAAATATTTCTTTATACGATAATTTTTCTGAATCTGCCTATGCGGCGGATATCTCCTTGCTATATCAGACCGGATTTCGAGATTTTGCTTTTGGAATGAAAATTGCCAATTTTGGATCGGAAATTAAATTCGTATATGAATCTTATCCTTTACCGACCAATTTTTCATTTGGACTAAGTGGTAATGTTATTGAGTCAGGACAGCAAAAGATATTGGTTGGTTTCGATGCAATAAAAATGAACGACAGCAAACCAAAATGTCAGATTGGTGCAGAATGGAACTACGGTAATCAATTCTTTTTAAGAGCTGGGTATAAATTCTTTTATGATGTCTCCGATTACTCGTTCGGTGGTGGGCTTAATTTGAAACTCATAAACTATCGCATGTCTTTTGATTATGCATACGGGAATTTTGGGCTCTTGGGTGGTTCTCATATTTTCGGAATTGGCTTGGCTTTTTAACGTATAAATAGTATATGAAATCATGAGACTTCCAGTTAAACTTAATTTCTTGGTAATCATCACAGTTTTAATAACTTCACAATTACTAATTGCCGGGGAATCGGTTTATTATCGCAATTTTGTCTATCATTCCACAGGAGATTTTTGTAAGGAACTCAGCCCCGAAGCAACTTTTACAGCCTTTCTAAACAGTGATCAAAGCAAGGTTCTAATCGAGAATGCACCACGTTGGGATGGCGGAACAGAAAGTAATATTACCGGGAATGGAACTTTTGCATTAGAATTGGGCAATTTTAATAATCCCGCTATCAGTGTTGGCGATACAATTCGAATTAGGTTTACATGTAACAAATATAATGAGCGGGCAGAATTAGTAGAACAGGTCGCAGCGATTCCTTGGACGCGTTTTCCTTTGTCGCTGAATCTTGTTCCTGTTCAATTGCCAACGACACCACAGAATATCACGGTCGGGAAGGATAATAGGGGATATAACGTATTGCAATGGGATGTTGTTCAGAATTTGTCCTATCAAGTTTATCGCAAATCTTTCACGGATACATTAACGTCAGGAAGACCGCGGAATCTGTATTACCGGATTGCCGACAGCCTGACCGTTGGTACTTTCATTGATTCCACTGCCAAGCCAGATGATTATTACGGTTACATTTTCTATGCCGTTTCTTCCGATGGAAAAGTCAGTGCTCATTCGGAGGAAAAGTTAGTACTGGATGGAGTAACGGGATTAAAATCTGAGGTCACGGCGACGACAGCGCTATTATCATGGCGAAAATATCAAAGTCCTAGTGGGAAGGTCGTGGGTTATAATATTTATCGTCGTAGCGCCGATGGTGCGTACGGTAATCCAATCGCATATACTGGATTGGATACCACATACTGTGATTCAAGGTTGGCAATCGGTGAATCTTACTCTTATAAAATAAAGGCTAGGTTGTCTGATTATACCGAAATCGGAGAATCTGTCGATCTTCCGGTAACAACAGAAAACGATCCGGAAAATTATGCGAGTTATGCCAATCTAAAAATAGCAGTTGCGGTTTATCAAAACACAAATGCAGGCAGCATTGATGAAACGGACTGTACCGAAATCCGTAAGGAGATTGAAGTCGCCCGAATGTTTTATTGGCGTAATTCAGTTCTGAAATTGAACACAGAGATTACGTACTATCCGATTTCCGCTTACCGGAATTTTGGCGATCCCGATGACTACAATTTGCAACTAACTGTAAATGACTTGAAAGAATATGGCGTTGTCAACACTCAGTTTGATATTATTTTTCGGATTACACCGGCTGTGAACGGGTATTGGTCATTCGGTGTAATCGATTTGAACTTTGTCGGTCCACAGCGGAAAACCGGGTTTTCTCAGGTTTTTTGGCCGGTTTCAACAGGTGTTATTTATCCTGCACCGGAACCGGGAATGAATTACAGTCTTACGTGGACATTTATCCATGAAGTTCAGCATGCAATTGATGCAATTTATAATGAAAACGGAGCACCGGAAATGGCACACGGCGATCAACCCTATCTATTTGATGTGCCTTGCGGCGAGCATCTTGATTTTCAGGCAAAAATATTCAGGACGTTCAAGCGTTACGAAATTCTCTCTTCTGACTGGGGTGATATTTATGAAAGTGCCGATATCGACCATGACGGTTTCGTTGACAACGATTCAAGAACTCCACTAGACGAAGTTCGTTTTGGCAGCAGTTCGCAGAGCGCTGATAGTGATCAGGACGGCTATACAGATTACGAAGAGGCTATTGATGGTATTTATTGCGGTAGTGATCCCAACAACCCGGATACAGATGGCGATGGCACTCTGGATGGTAAGGACCGGCATCCAAGATTTCCAGTGAACACTTTGGTGAAGCGATTTACGCCGGTTATAGATGGCGATATCGAAGCCGGTTGGCCACTTATCAATGATACAGTCAGTTATACTCAATTAGGTTATTCTCCGCGACTATATGTATCCTACGATGACGCTTATTTGTACCTTGGCCTCTCGCTCAAGAGCATAGGGATTCCAGAGTTTATCTTTGATTTTCAGAATGACGGTTGGTGGTATTCCAGCGGGAATTCTGTCATTCGATTACATCCAACAACCGGTGAATTTCTCGTTTTTCACTCCTGGGATGCCAGTCCGGACGTGCGCGAATATAATGCCTCTCTGGGCGGAACTCCCGATGGAATGTGGGATGACAACAGTCAATATCAAATGAGATTTGGCCGACGCGTTCTTAATCCTGGCAAAGTACTGGTGAAAACTAACTCCATTGCCGGAATCATTCAAATCGAAATGGCGATTCCAAAGAGTGACTATGCAGGCCTGACGCTCGAACCGGGTGATAGCCTTGGACTAAATATAAAATATTATAAAGTAAACAATGATCCGAAACAATGGGCCTCGACTTTTGATCAGTACAGTTATGTTTATTTTAAACTTGATAGTAGCAGTGACTCGACGAATTTAGTAGAGAATGATCTGGTTGTACCTGATAGATTTTATTTATCTCAAAACTATCCCAATCCCTTTAATCCTGTAACTACAATCGAATATGGTGTTCCCGACATTAGTAAGATAGAACTGGCAATCTATGACATTCTTGGACGGCGTGTCCGTTTACTCGTAAATGGGACACTCAATCCCGGAAATTATCGCATAATCTGGAACGGGAAAAATGAGTTGGGAGAACAACTGCCCAACGGTATCTATTTCTGCAGATTGTCTTCTTTAGAAGGCAAATCCGAATTGAGAAAAATGATTTTGTTGAAATGATATTACCAGGAGGCAAATGAAAAGGATCGCAAATTATCACCAAGTCATGAGGGTAATTTTCTTCTTGTTGTCTATCTCAATTTATTGTATTGGGGGGGAGAAGGCGATCCTGTCGAATCTCAATGCGACGAAGAACTCTGCGTTGTTCACTACTTATGCCGCCGCGATGGAACGCTCTGAATTCACTCTTGATGAGGGGTATCACTTTCTCTTCTATGATTCAACGCGTGGCGTCGATTTTACGACCGATACAGGCGGCAATTTGTGCCTGGCTTTCAAGAACGGTGCCGATTATATTTACGAATCCCGGGATTTTTATAGTCAACCGGTCGTTACCGCTTCGTATCCCGATATGGTGAAATATAACTATGCGCCTTTTCAAAACCTGGAGGTTGAAGCAACTTTTATAGTGCACAGTTCCCATATCGCTTTTCAGGAATTACTGTTGAAAAATACCGGTAACCGCGACTTGGACTTTCAGATAATTCCGTTCATGCAAAATAAATCCCACGTCTTCAATGACGTTCAGTTTCAGCCCGACGATAATGCCATTACTTTTAGTCATGAAGAACTCCCGGACAGCTGGGTTCTAAGCCACGATGTTCCTTACATCAATCCGATCAACGATGTTTTTTTATTGTCGCGCAAAGCCGATCGCATGACCAGTTATCGCAGTTACTGTTGGGGCGACGTAGAGATTCCGCAAGAAATTGATCTGGAGAAGAAGCCGGTTTGTGTTGTTCGAGGCAGAATGTCCCACCAAGATGGCGCCCTCTGCGATCATCTGAATCCCAAACCGCAGATCATGGTCATGTTGAATGACGATCCCTCTAGGATATTGACGGCGACCGCACCACGATGGGGCAGCAACGACGCAAGTATTACCAGCATTGGCTATTACGGAATTGAACTGGGTAATTTTGATGATCTGAAAAATGGGGATATCTGTACGATTTCGCTATTATGCCGGGAGACCGGCGAGTTTGTCTCCGTCCGTGATAACGTTCGGATTCCAAGCGATGGAAATTCGGTGCGCTACGATGTGACTTTCAAAACGGCAACGCTATATGAAACACCAGTCGATATCGATAAGGATATCTGGGGCAGCGGCACCGAAATCCGCCTTTTCTGGAAGCATAATGATCCAAATGCGAAGTTTCATGTTTATCGCCGGGATTATCGTAAAAACGGTTATTATGAACGGATTGCTGAAAATCTTACACAACGCTTTTTCACGGATAAAAACATTCAGGACGACGAAGTCTACGGTTACGTTGTGACTGCAGTCGCTCCCGATGGGGGCATGAGTATGCCGACAACGGAAATCAACAATATTGCCGGAAGTGACTTCTTGACCGATATTCGTTATCCTGATCAGTTGAAAAACGATGTTCGGGATTTTTGTAGAGTTATTGCGATGCCGACCCATATCCATTTGAAATCCGGCGAAACGGAACAATTGCGAATCGTGCGGGCGGTCGCCCGGCCGGATATTCCGAAACAGGAACTGATTCGCCAAGCAAAAGAGGTGCTCACGATAGAACCCGATCGCTATCTGGCTGTCAATGAAGAATTGTTTCGACAGGTTCCTAAGGTCAAGTTTGATAATCCTGACCATGAACTACTGTACTGGAGTGCGTTTAATCTTATGAGGCAGGTAATGTTGCCACCCGAAAACAAGTGCAACTATAATTATTATGTCTTTTCCAGGGAACCGCAGTGGGGCTGGGGACATGGCGGCCAGGTATTCCACGAGAGTTTGACGATGCTGGCTTATGCGCTTATGGATCCGGTAAGTGCCATGAACTCCCAGCGGGTCTACCGAGAGCGACAATATGAAAGTGGTTATATTAATTATCGGACCGGTCCCTTTCTGGATGAAATCATAGAATATAATGGCGAATTAACTTCTTCTGCGCCGTGGTACGCCTGGCAGAATTGGGAAATTTATAAAATCACAAAAGACCAGACGTTCCTAAAAGAAATGTACCGCAGTAGCGAAAAGTTCTATAACTATTATGTGTCGAATCGTGATAAAGACGGCGACGGTCTCTGCGAATGGGGCGCCCATGCCGTTCTGGAATGTGTACGCGACGGGCTGGTTGCCGTCTGGGATGAGGTGGGCTGGCCGTCCAATTTCGAAGGACTGGATGTTAATTGCATGCTGGTTAAGGAGGCGAATGCGCTTGCCGATATGGCCAAAGAATTGGGCTATAAGATAGAAGCTGAGAAATGGCGAAAAGATGCACAAAGTCGCGGGCAAAAGATTAATGCGACCATGTGGGATGAAGCGACCGGCTTTTATTACAATGTCGATATGACCGACCACGATTTTACGTTTAAAAAAGAGAATGATCTGAAACGGGAAGAGATTATTGGCTTCCTGCCACTCTGGGCGGGTATCGCCAGCAAAGAACAGGCGGCGAAGCTCGTGCAAAAACTGACCGATCCGAATAAATTTTGGCGAAAATATGGAGTTCCCAGCCTGGCGGCCGACGATTCTTATTATAATTCAAAAGGTTACTGGAACGGGCCGGTCTGGGTCGAGTGGGATTTTCTAGTAGAAGACGGTTTGCTGAAATATGGCTTTATAAAGGAAGCCAAAGAGATGGTTTTAAGAGTTGCGACTAACATGACGGAGCAGTTGAAAAAAGATCATCAATTCTGGGAATTTTACAGCCCCGACGATCAGTGGGCTGGTTATCATCGCCAGTATATCTGGGCGGGAATTATCAACCGTATGTTGAATGATGTCCTGGTACTGAAGAAATAATGGAATCTGGTCTTCAGCCTGGACAAAGTCAATTAGACAATTTCGGAGCTACCGATGAAACATTTTATTTTCAAGACAGCAATTTATGGCGTTCTGTTAGCAGTATCTCTGTTTGGACAGGTGAAGGTTCGTGAATCCTATTTGTTACTGAATGCTACGGCCGACGATCCGCTATTTACCACATACGCTTCTGCTATGGAACGATCGCGGTTTTTTGCCGATAAGGCCTATTTCATGGATTATTTTACACCGGATAAGCCGATTTGTTATTCTAGCCAATTTGCCGGTGATTTCGCTGTTATCTGGAAGGTGAACAATATCATCATTAGTCAAACACAGGATTTTTTCCGTAAACCGGTGGTGATCGCCTCATTTCCCGATATGGCGATTCTGGACTATGAACCGTTTGATGGTTTGCAGGTCAGGGAAGTCTTTATGGTATATAGCTCTGGTGCGGCGATCATTGATATGACGGCTGAAAATAAAAGTCGCGAAAAATATGATTTCAATCTCTATCCGCTGATCTTTAAGTCCGACCAGGGTTCTCTGCTAATCAGCCGTTTCGATTCGACCGCAAAAGGATACTTTTTCTCGCATTATGAACCTACCGAACGCCTGCACAGCAATCTGGATACCTCGCGCGGTTATCCCACAGAGTTCAACAATGTCCTAACTTGTAACCAACCTTTTGAAAGCTATGGTGGTTATACCGCCACGAATATTCAGGATTTCTATTTTGCGGCCAAACGCCTGAGCAAAGTGCATGCTAACGTTACCCGGCTTAATGAACCGGACAGCGGTCTCGTTGACATCATCGCTTTGCAAAAACATTTCCGGCTAAAACCCGGCGAAAAAACCTCCGTCCGTTTTGTGCGCGGCTTGCAGGATTTGCGCAATCCGGAAACCGAAATGGTTACCGAAGTGCAGATGGCTTTGAAAGCCGATCTGCAACGATATGTCGATGAAAATATTGCTCTTTTCGAATCGGTACCGAAAATCCGATTTAAAAATCCCAAGGAGAAGATGGTATATATCGGTGCATTAAATCTGGTTCGCCAATGTATGATGCCACCGGAAGGAAAAACGCAGTACAATTTTTATAATTTTTCACGCAATCCGATCTGGGGCTGGGGACATGGTCACCAGGTCATGCATGAGTCGCTTTCCATGTTGCCTTATGCTTATCTCGATTCCCAATCGGCTCAGGAATCCCAACGAATTTACATCGAACAGCAATATGACGACGGATTGATTGGTTACCGCCATGGCCCGCGCGGTCCGCAAGTGTATTCGCACGAAGGAAAGGCCACGACTTCTGCACCTTTCTTTACCTGGACAAACTGGGAAATTTATAGTGTCTCAAGAGACACGACTTTTTTGAGAGATGGTTATCAGGCCGGCAGTGCCTTCGTTCATTATCTGGAGAGAGAACGCGATGTGGATGGCGACGGACTGTTTGAATGGGGGCCATACGGTATCATCGAAAATGTGCGCGACGGCTGGAATGTCGTATTCCAGTTGTTTTCCGAAGGAGAGGATGAAGGCCGCGATATTTCCGATGAACTCGAAGCGCTCGATCTTAGTTGCCAGGTAGCCAATGAAATGTACTATCTTCGCTTAATGGCTAAAGAATTGGGCGATACGAAAGGCGAGGCGGAGTGGACGTTGAAATTTAACAGGCTGGCAAAGTTGATTAATCAATATATGTGGGATGAACATGATAAATTTTACTACCATGTGGCCATGTCGGATAATTCTTTCAAGTTCGAAGGCGAGAGCCTGAAACGCCAGGAAATTATCGGGTTTTTGCCGATGTGGGCGCATGTAGCGACCAAAGAACAGGCGAAGGAATTGGTCAAGCATTTAAAAAATCCCGATACCTTCTGGCGCAAATTCGGTGTGCCGACGTTATCGGCAAGCGATCCCAATTATACGGCGTTTGTCGATGGTTGTTGCCGCTGGAACGGGCCGATCTGGTTGCTCTGGGATTATATGGTTTTCGACGGATTGCGAAATTACGGATATGAAAAAGATGCTCGTCAATTGGCAGATAAAATGATACTGGCGGTGAGTACGCAGCTGGAAAAAAATCATCGTTTCTGGGAGTCCTATAGTCCCGATTACCCGATGCAGGAAAGTCCGTCCAATTATATCTGGGATTCGATCATGGCGAAATTATTAATCGACATCTATCAACATTAAGTTAGAAGAAGACTGATATGAAATGTTTTATGCAAGGAACCCAAAAACTTATACAATTCTACCTGCTTATCGTGGTTCTGGGATTGTTTGCATCCTGTTCCATAAATGCGGCCAAGAACCGGAAAATTACTGAAATGACGAAGGTCTTGCAGCCGGTGGATTTGATTCCTCTTCCTTATTCCATGGTCCCGATTGGGGATATTCAGCCGGAAGGTTGGGTGTTGCAGACGCTGGAAGCCATGCGCGACGGTATGACCGGTCATCTCGATGAACTCTGGGAAGATGTCGGTCCGAATTGTGGATGGCTTGGCGGCAAAGGCTCTGCCTGGGAGCGACCGGTCTATTGGCTGGATGGTGTTGTGCCGTTGGCTTATATTCTCAAAGATCAAAAGTTGATCGACAAGACTCAGAAATATATTGAATGGATCCTGAATAGCCAGCGTGAAGATGGCTTTTTCGGGCAGGTAGAGGACACCTCGCGAAAATTTAACGAAAACGAAAGTTATCTTGCATACGTGGAAAAAATGAAGCAGGACTGGTGGCCGCGCATGGTGGTACTGAAGACGATGCAAACGTATTATGACGCCACCGGCGATTCGCGTGTCATTGATTTTATGACTCGTTATTTTCGTTATCAGAAATCGATCATTGAGAAAAACCCCCTGGATTACTGGTCGCACTGGGCTAAATCCCGTGGCGGCGAAAATCTGAGTAGTATTTACTGGTTGTATCGGAAAACAGGCGAGCAGTGGCTACTGGATTTAGGCCGGACAATTTTCGCGCAGTCCGAAAACTGGACGGAAAATCTCGAATCTCCCTATCCCGAGGACTGGCACGGCGTCAATACCGGGATGGGCATCAAACAGCCGGCGATCTGGTATCAATACTCCCGCGAGCAACGTTATCTTGATGCCGTTAAACACGGGATCGAAATGCTCAAGAAGCATCATGGTCAGCCGACAGGAATGTTTTCCGGAGACGAACTTCTCCACGGCACCAATCCGACACATGGTACCGAACTGTGCACGGTTGTCGAATACATGTTCAGTCTGGAAAATATTCTGCAAATCACAGGTGATGTCTATTTCGCCGATATTCTGGAAAAGGTAACGTACAATGCTCTTCCGACCCAATGCACCGATAATTTCGATTCCCGCCAGTATTATCAGGCACCAAACCAGATCGAGATCAGTGGCAACTGGCATAATTTTACGACTCAGCACAAGGGTTTTGTTGAAAATAATTTTGGGTTCGAGACTGGCTATGGTTGTTGTACCGCCAATCTACATCAGGGCTGGACAAAATTTGTCCGTAATCTGTGGTACAAAACCAATGATAACGGCGTAGCGGCACTGGTCTATGCGCCATCGACTCTCTCAACAAAACTTCACGACGGCAAAGTGATAAAATTTCACGAGGAAACAAATTACCCTTTTAATGAAACTGTCAGATTTACCTATGAAGGCGATGATGCAACGTTTTCCCTGCATCTCAGAATACCAGCCTGGGCGCAAGGCGCCGCTGTGAAAATAAACGGACAGATTTTTACCGAGCCCGATTCCGCAACGATTGTGAAAGTGAACCGTAAATGGTGCAAAAGCGACGTCGTTGAATTGATTCTTCCTATGAAAGTGAATATTAGTTACTGGCATGAACGGGCATCATCAGTCGAATGGGGAACTTTGGTTTTTGCTTTGAAAATCGGCGAGTCTTGGAAGCAGATTAATGACGATGATCTACGACCGACATACGAAGTCAAACCAACCACGCCCTGGAATTACGCACTTCTGCGGCCATGGATCGATGCGCCCACAGATTCGTTTGTGGTGGAGAAAACTGCTACAGTCGCGGACAATCCGTGGAATATCAAAAATGCTCCCGTTATAATTAGAGCCAAAGCCAAACGTCTGGAAAGTTGGAAACAGTACGGAGGCGATCATGGACCGATCCAATACAGCAAATATTGGTATCCTGAGGTGATTTCTGCACCGGAAGA
>JBAZPA010000013.1:0-12711 GCA_041648435.1 archaeon | reverse complement strand
TCGCGCCAATTCGATTAGCTTTCGGACATTGGACCCGAATTCCTCCGTAGATGTGCGCAGCGAGCCGTTGGAAAACGATTGCGCATCATTCGTTCCGAAAGCGAAAATTATCATTGTGCGTTCCGGCCCCCGCTCCCGCGCGATTGTCTCGGACTCGAAGCGCTTCAGGATTTCAATGCTGGAATCCGCGGAAATACCCAGATTGTAGACCTGATAATCATCATTGCCCTTGGTCGTCTTGCCATAAAGGAATTTGCCCAGCTTCTGCACCCAACCGCCATTGGGGTCCGCGGCGCCGAAGGAAATGCTGTCGCCGAAAACGAGAATCCTCATCCGGAAAGCCTCACTTGAATTTTTCCTTCAGTTCCGCAATCTTCGAGTCCTCAATCTTCTGGAACAGGAGCGCGGGCATCCCTATTTTGTGCTCAGCGGGAAGCGAAAACGAAAGCAATGAATCAAGGCTCTGCTCGTGCACGGAACCCGAAAGGTTCAATTGCTTCCAAACGTTTTCGGCTGTCGTGGGCAGGAAGGGCTCGAACAGTATTGCGAGGTCGCGGCACAAATTAAGGGAAAACGAAATGCTCGCATTAACCTGCTCCTGCGGAACGCCCTTGTTCCAGGGAGACGCTTCCTGCAAATACTGGTTGCATTTCCTGCTGAAATTCATCGCGCAGCGCAGTGCCTCGCGGATTCTCACGGCGCTGAACTCGGAATTGTATTCTGCAAGCACCTCATGCAATTCCTTGGCGTATTTTTCTTCAAGCTCCGAAAAATCCGCCTTCGGATTTTTGCCTTCAAGCTTCAGGTTTACCAGAGTAACGGCGCGGTTCACGAAGTTCCCGAAGTTCGCGATTAACTCGTTGTTCACTTTCGCCTGAAAGTCATTCCACTCGAAAATGGAATCCGCGCCCTCAGGCCGAATGTAATATAAATAAAAGCGCCACACGTCGCTCGGGATTCCGGAGGTTATCGCGTCATCGCCGAATACTCCGGTTCCGTTGCTCTTCGAGAACTTCTTGTCCTCGTAATTCAGGTATTCCGTGGAATCTATGTGGTAAAGCAAGGTGTAATTGCCGCGCGCGCCGATAAGCGAGGCCGGAAACAGAATCGTGTGGAACGGGATGTTGTCCTTCGCCATGAACTGGTACAGTTTCACTCCCTCGGGATTTTTCCACCACTTCCGCCAGTCATTCGGCAGTGCCTTGATTGTGATTCCGATGTAGCCGATCGGGGCGTCGAACCAGGAATAGAAAACCTTGTCCTCGAAACCGGAAAGCGGAACCGGAATGCCCCATTTCAAATCACGGGTGATGCAACGCTTGCGCAATCCCTCTTTGAGCCACGCGTTCGTGGTGCGGACTGCATTTTCAGTCCACTTTCCTTCCTTTGAAGATTTCTCAAACCATTTCTGCAATTCGGGCTGGAGCTTTCCCAATTCAATGAACAAATGCGTGCTTTTGCGAGGAACCGGCTTTTCGCCGCAAAAACGGCACTTGGGAAAGCGCAGTTCGAGCGCGTCCAGAAGCTTTCCGCAGGAATCGCACTGGTCGCCCCGTGCCTGACCGTAACCGCAGTGCGGGCAGGCGCCTTCCACAAACCTGTCAGAGAGGAATTTCTTGTCCTTCTCGCAGTACAACTGCTCGAGTTCCGCTTCCGAAATATAGTCGTTCGAATTCAGTTTCAGGAAAATTTCATTCGTTATTTCAACATTCTCTTTGTCCGAGGTCCTTCCGAAGCAGTCGTGCGAGGAATTGAACCAATCGTAAATGCGCCTGTGGATTTCAAAGTACTTGTCCGTGAGCTCCTTCGGAGAGATTCCCTCTTCGAGAGCCTTGAATTCAGTGGTTGTACCGTGCTCGTCGGTTCCGAGAACGAACAATACTTCGTTTCCCGCAAGCCTCTGGAAGCGCGCGAAGGCGTCCGCTGAAAGCACGCAGCCGATGAGGTTGCCCAAGTGCGGAACGTCGTTAACGTAGGGCAGGGCGCTCGTGACAAGGATTTTCTGCTTTTCCAAGAGGCAATCACCATATGAATTAACCGGAACGAAAATTAAAATAGGATTGCTTCCTAATTGAAGCGGAAAAAAAGGCGTTTTTAATGGAGATTGGAATCGATTTGGCGGTAAACTCGTTAATGCACTCGATTCAGGCGCCCTCAATGTACTACTTTTTTGCGGGCTTCACTTTCCTCGGCAGCCCCACATTCTGGATAATCCTCGTGGCGACAATGTACTGGCTTGGAAAGGAAAAGGACTCGTTTTTCCTCATGAATTTGGTGGTTTTCACGGGCGCGATAGTCGCAATAATGAAGCCCCTGTTTGGCATACAAAGGCCGCCGACAGCGGAAACCGCGCAGAAAATAGTCGGGGCTGACTTGTATTCCGGACTGAGCTTTCCAAGCGGCCACACGACAATGATTGCCGCGATTTACGGTTACTGGGAAAAATGGTGGAACAAAAAGCAAAAACTTGCAGTGATTTGCCTCGCGGCATTGGTCGCATTTTCAAGGCTGTACCTGGAAGTGCACTGGCTTACCGACGTTGCCGCGGGCCTTGTTGCGGGCTACGTTATTGGAAAAGCGAATTTGTGGATTGTAAACAAAATGGAAAAGAAAAGCTTTCGCTTAACCGAATTCGAGGACGAGGCGGCAATCGTGGTGCTCCTGGTTTTCGGAATAATGCTCATTTTCCTTTTGGAATCATTCGGAATCGTTGCCGTGCTAATCGGTTATTACGTGGGATTCTTCTGGCTAAAGGAAATCAGGTTCAAGCAGTCGGGCGTCGGAAAAAGGGAAGCGTTTCCAAAGTTGCTTGCAGGCTACGCGGGCGCCGCAATACCCATCGCGCTTATTTACTTTGTTCCCTCAGCCGCGCCGTGGCTTTATTTGTGGCTCGGATTGTGGATTTCATTGGTTTACCCGCTGGCTTACGATGCATTCAAGTCGGCGTGGTTTCCGGCAACAAGCGCGCCAAAAAAGCCGAAGAAGCATTAAAAACATTGTTGCAGAATCCTAGTTTATCGGACCCGCCTTAGCATAGTAGCTAATGCGCTCGGCTGTAGAAAAGAAGCCTTTTAGCCATCGCGGCTATGCGCCGCTCAGGCAAAAGGCTTGCGAAATTCGCAGGGCTCCGGCCCTGCTGCGGAAACCGAGAGATCCCCGGCGCACATCCGGGAGGCGGGACTTCTCCTTATCCTAAGGCGAAAACGTGAATTACACGGAAAAATATTTTTCAGATGCCTCTAAAAAATACGACAGGCGGGCAAAGTACCTATGGGTAAAGTGGATATTGGGAAATATTGCGGGCAGCATAACAAAGAATTCAAAAATAAAAATTCTTGATTTGGGCGCAGGAACGGGAATGCTGACATTTTTCGTTGCAAAAAAGAAGCCTAATTCAACAGTAATCGGAACCGATTTATCAAAAGGAATGCTTGAAGCGGCAAACAAAAAAAACATAAACAAGCGGGTTTCGTTCAGATGCATGAATTCGGAGAATGTCGAGTTTGAAAAAAACACCTTTGATTACGTTATCAGCAACTGCTCTTTTCACCATGTTAGAAACAAATCAAAGTCCTTCAAGGGGATTTTCAGGGCGCTTAAGCCCAAAGGCGTTTTCGTTCTGGGGGATTACTTCGAAGCAAATAAGAAGTCAAAGAAAAACGGTTTAAGCCTTGGAAAAAGCAGTTCCCGATTCGAAAACGAATTCAAAAAAAGCTTCCGGGAATTCGTGAAAGAAACTTATAATAAAAAAACAAAGCACCCGAGAGAATACATAATCGGCACAGAAATCTGCAAAAACTTGCTGAAAAAAAGCGGGTTCAAAAAAATCAAATTAATACAATCCCCAATGGAAGAAATTTCAATCATTGCTGCAAGAAACCCATAAGTTTCGCGCTCCCTGCGGAAAGCGGGGAGACTGGATACTTAACCTCTTTTTGCAGAAAACCGCAAGGCTTTTAAAAAGCACCATGTATTACATGGTGATATGGAACACTTAAGCATAAAACTGGAAGGCGCAATCGCAAAGCAGATTGAGAAGGACATGAAGGAATTCAATTACAGCACCAAGACCGAATTCGTCAGGGAGTCCATCAGGGACAAGCTGAAGCAGCTGGCTGAGGAAAGGGAAAAAAAGAAGGGCTGGCAGGCCCTTTACGCGGCAAGAGGAATATTCAAAGGGCGGGGAAAAGCAAGGACTGACGAGGAATTTAGGAAACTGCGAGAAGAAGCAGGACAAGAGTTCATAGAAATGCTGGAAAAAAGGTTCAACCAAAAGTGATTTCTTCTGGCTTGCTAATCTCAACCACAGTCCTTAAGCATTCAAAATGGGCATCTCTCGTAACAAGAATGGCTTCGTTGTCTCTTGCAAGAACAGCATGCAAAATATCGGCCTCGTGGGAGTCTTTTTTCTGCTTTGCCAAACTCTTGGCTTCAAGATACTGCTCGGAAGAAATATCAACCTCTACAAGAAAGGTCTTGAAAGAAGAAAAAACAAGTTTTATTTTCTCATCAGAATAATCCCGCCTCAATTCATGAACAATGGCCTCAGAATAAAAAACTGTGCAGCCTTTCTTCTCGCAATTCTTCAGGAACTGGAATGCAAACTCGCCCAATGGCCTTATGCCGTCTTTCCTGTCCTCAAAGTAGTCCCTCCAGATTGCGGTGTCCAAATAAAACCTTTGAGGCATAATGACAGCGGGCCATAAACAATATTTAAAATGGTTCAACCAAGAAACATAATTGCAAAAATAGGCGGACTTGCGCTCCCTACCGGACTCGGGGAGGCGGGATACTTTTTTATATATGGTGAAAGAGAATTCATAATTCATGAAACCGCAAATTGCAGTTATACTAGCTGTCCTGTTTATTTCCGGAATCCTTGCATTGAGCGGCTGCGTGAGCAAAGGAAACAACAACCCGCAACCCATAGTAAAAGGGAACGACAAAAACGCGGATTTGAACAGCGCGGGCAATCCGAGCAGTCCGCCAGATAATAATTCATCAATTGCCAATCCCGCTTCTGTCTATTGCTTGCAGCAGGGAGGCAAATTGGAAATCAGGAAAGACGCGAACGAAAACGAATTCGGCGTGTGCGTTTTTCCGAACGGGAGCGAATGCGAGGAATGGTCTTATTTCAGGGGAGAATGCCGGCAAACCAAGGAAACGAAAAGGGCGGCTGACTGCAATCTGCTGGCCGGGTCGGAAACCGGCAAAATAATCAATTTATTCTTCCTGCCGACATACCGCGCGAGCCAGGATGAAATCGCACAGCAAAGCAGCCACGTCAGGGATTTGGCGAACCAGCTTTTCCAGATAAAACCGTTCTCTTCGAACCAAGACAAATTTAACTTTTATTTCCTAAGCATATCACCCGAATTCAACTGCGACATAGGCAGCGAGAACTGCAACGTCGACGACATAGCGAAACTGGTAAAGGACCAGTGCGGAGTGTCGGATGAAAATCTGCACCAAATCGTCGTGTTTCACAGCAATGCGGTATCAGGGGGAGGAAAAAGGGGTGCAAACAAGCTCGGGTACGGGAACATATTTTTGGATGAAAACGGCAGCGGAATAATATTGGCCCACGAATTGGGCCACAGCATGGCGGGTTTCGGCGACGAATATTTTACCGGAGACGTAAGAGGAACTGTTCAAAACACGTCAAACAACAAAGACTTTGAAGGATGCCCGAAATGGTGCTCCGGAACTCTTGACGAATCCAACCAGTTCTACACTTATTATGCGGGCTGGAAAAGCTGCGTGCTGTCCAAGGGTCTGGACCTGAACCCGAAAAAAATTACTGTGGTTCATCCCGGGGAAAGTGCCGGGGAAAATGAATCGTGGAATTCCTGCTGGAATGAGTGGGCGGAAAAATATTACAACGCGGCAAACTCGCAGGAATTTGTGGATTACTGCCCTTACAATCCACCTGCGCCCCAGCTGAAGAACGGATTTCCACAGGTAAGCATAGGGGCCGTGAAATTCAGCTGCGATGACGCAAACAGGTTCGAAAACCTAAATTTGGGCAAAGGCTGCATTGAAAACACGGGCTGCTACTTCACGGCTTTTGGCGTGAACGAGTGGAGACAGCTGCAGGATTCAATAATGAGATCAAAAACGGCAGAAGGATTGGAAAAAATAAACGCAGTAAGCTTTGGCGCATATTCCGAAAAAGTTCTGCGGGACACAATTAACGATTTGGTGAAATAAAACTGAAAAAGTCGAGACTTGCACTCTCTGCCGGCCGCGTGGGCGGGATTGGCGTTTGCAGCGCAATTCTTAATTAAGAGAACAGGACGTTTGTTGTAGCCAATTTAATGATATACTTTTAAATTGTAGTCGCCTATGCATTATCGTGTTTATCGAAACGAAGATTTCTGGAAAGAAAAAGAAGTACTATTTGGTGCACTCGTTCAGACATGACGGGAAAGTAAAAAAAATACGGAAATATCTCGGAACAGGCTTAAGCAGCAAAAAGCTGGAAGAAATCAAGCCCATTGCGGAGCGGCAAATTTTGGACAGAATCAACGCGCTGAAAAGAATAAGCGACCCGCTCTTGCAAGCGCTTTCTGATGAAGAAATAAATGAAATCAGAAAACTGGAGGACAAGAAAGGATTCAGGATTTTTCACCTTTCGGAGGACGAATGGAAAAGGTTTTCCAAAATATTCACCTACAACACCAACGCAATCGAAGGCTCCGAGCTGGACCAAAAAGAAGTCAGGGAAATCCTTGAAAAAAACGAATGGCCCAAAGAAAAAAGCAGGGAAGCCCTTTCCGAAGCTTACGGCGTCGCGGAAGCGGTAAAATTCATCAGGCAAACCAAGGAGCACGTTTCGATAGGATTGATTAAAAAAATTCACGAAGTTATTTTCAAAAATTCAAAATCGTATGCTGGTTGCTTAAGGCCCAAAGGAACTGAAGTTGCTGTAACGAACAGTTTGAAAATTGTGGTTCATGAAGGCGCGCCTTCAGAAAAAGTCCCCGAACTGCTGAAAGAACTGGTTGAATGGTACGAAAAATACAGTAAAAAATATCCGCCAATAGTTTTAGCCGCTGTTGTCCACAACCAGTTTGAAAACATCCGCCCGTTCCAGGACGGCAATGGAAGAGTTAGCAGGATTCTGATGAACAACGTATTGCTAAAACACGGATTGCCCCCTATAAACATTGATTTTGCAAAAAGAAGGGAATATTATGCTTCATTGCAGGAATATGAAAAAAACCATGACCTTCAGCCAACCATTGAATTGATGTTTGATGAATACAAGGAATTAAGGAAAAAATTAAGGGGGGCTACAAAACGCAAAAAGTAGCCGCCCAAAACTTAAAAGTGGTGCTTATGATTCCCTCAACCAAGAAATGCCTGCGATTGCTGGAAAAGTACGGCACTTCCAGAAACGTAATCAGGCACTGCAAAAAAGTCGCGGAGCTAGCGAGGAAAATCGGCAGGCGGAACAAGGCGAACGTGAAATTGCTGAACGCCGCTGGGCTGCTGCACGACATAACTCAGGGAAAGGCCGGAAAAGCTCAGGAAAAAGAAGTGAGGAAAATACTCGAAGCGGAAAACTGCAAGGAAATAATCCCTTTGCTGAAGGATTACAGCATGTCACCGAAAAATTTGCTAAAAATGAGGACAAAGGAAAAAAGAATACTGAAATATTGCGACTCGAGAGTAATGGAAAACAAGATATTTTCCGTGGAAACGCGCCTTGAAGACGCAATGCTTCGCTATCCAGAGCGTGCAGAGGGCTTCAGGAAATGCATTCCGATACTCAAAAAGTGGGAACGCGGGTTCGGAATAACAAAATGAGTGATTTTATGGAAAGTGAAATTGTCAAAACATTCTGCGAACTCGTGCGGATTCCCTCTCCGAGCCTCGAGGAAAGGGATGCGATGGATTACATCCGCAATTACCTCAAAAAAATAAATATTCCGTTCAGGGAGGACGGCGCGGGAAAGAAGCTCGGCGGGAACTCGGGAAACCTGATTGCGAGAATCGGGAAAGGCAGGCCGGCAATAATGTTCGTTGGCCACGTGGATACCGTGGAGGACGGCAAAAAGAAAATCAGGCCCTTGATTAAAAACGGAATCATCAGGAGCGACGGCACCACGATTCTGGGCTCAGACGACAAGGCGGGAGTGACCGCGCTGCTGGAAGCGCTGAAGGAAGTAAGGAACAAAAAGAATTTGCCTGCGGTGATTGCGGTTTTCGCTGTGAGCGAGGAAAAGACGCCGATGGGGGTGAAATACCTGGGCGTCAGCCCAAAGGAAGTGGATTTCGCGTTCGACGTGGACGGCTCGGACAGGCCGGGAAAATTCATAAACAAGGCGCTCGGATACCTGAACTTCGAGGTGCGAGTTTACGGAAAGGAATCGCACGCGGCAATCGCTCCGGAAAAGGGCAGAAACGCGATAAAGGCCGCGGGGCTGATTGTTTCGAGTCTCAAGCTGGGCGCGGACGCCAAGGACGGCACCATGAACATCGGAAGGATTTCGGGCGGAGGCGCGATGAACGTGGTGCCGGGATACGCGCTGCTGGAGGGGGAGGCGAGGGCATATGATTCCCGCCATCTCGAAACGAAGCTCGGGGAAATAGAAAGCGCAGCGAAAAAAGCGCGCAAAATCACAGGCTGCACTTACAGGTTCGTGAAAAAACGCGATGCGGGGGAGGCGCCGTTCCAAGAAAACAACGACAAAAAAATAATCGGGATTGCGAGAAAAGCTTCTTCGGCGGCGGGACTGAAATTTGAACTTAAAACCTTGAGGGCAACGCTCCAGTCGAACATATTGCAAGAAAAAGGATTCAATGTTCTGGGGCTGTGCAAGGGAGGGGTGGGGGCACACTCGAAAGAAGAAAGCGTTTCAATAATAGAGTTGGAACAGGCAAAAAATATTATAGTGAAAATAATCGAGGAAGCCGCAACCGGAAAGGCGAACGCGCCAAAAAATTAAATACTCCAAATTCTTTCTGGCTGTATGGACTTGTTTTCCGCATTTCTAGTAATTGCTGTTGCAGTGATTGCGGTAGCAATCGGTTACCTGATTGGAAAGGCGATTGCGGGAAACGAATGGAAGGAAAAGATACGCGGGGAAAGGGAGGACGCCATAAAAAAGAGCCGCGCAGTGCTTGGCGGGCAGTTCTCCGAGCAATTGGCGCCGTTCCTGCCGGATTTTCCCTACAATCCAACGGAAGTCAGGTTCATCGGCAAGCCGGTTGACTTCCTTGTGTTCAGGGGAATGGACGAAAAAAAGGTTGAAGAAGTTATTTTCGTTGAAGTGAAATCCGGAAAGGCAAGAATGAATCCCGTCGAGAAGACGCTGAAGGACGCAATCGAGGCAAAAAAAGTCAGCTGGAAGGAATACAGGATTCCTGAGGGAATCACAATGGAAAAAGAAAAAGATTAAATTCTTCAATCCAATTATTTCTACCATGGTCCACAGGAACATAAGTATTGCATTGTGCGTTCTCGGCCTGATTGTGGCGGACGCTTCAATCGCAATGGCAGTGCTTTCAAAGCCCGGCTACAGATTGTTCTTCGAATTTTTGAGCAACCTCGGCGAAAGCGGGATTGCCGCGCTGTGGTTCAATTACGGTCTGATTGTTGCGGGAATAATCCTCGGGATTTTCTTTCTCTCACTGGCAATAGCGTTTCAGGGAAAAATCGCGAGAACCGGCTCATTGATTGGAATCCTGTCAGGAATAGCGCTTTCGGGGGTGGGAATATTCCATATTCCCCTGCCAATTCACTTCGCGGTTTCGGTTTCATTTTTCGCATTGGCGGGGATTTCCGCAATTTTCATCGCGGTTTCCGTTTTAAGGGAAAAGGAAATCGCGAAACCGGTTTTCTGGTTCGCGGCCGCATTCATCGCGCTTGACATTCTCTTCGCGGCATTTTATGATTCAACCGCTTCGCCTGGCCTTGAAACTATAACTGTAATATTGTTCGAGGCCTTCGCCCTCGGCCTCGCGCTCGGAAGGAAACCCTAATTTCGCAGTCTGCCGAGGTTCTGCCGCTCGTTCAAAAGGCGCATTCTGCGCAGTTCCTCTTCTTTCTTATTTTTGTCCCTTGCCGAAGCGCGCACCGCAACCGCGCCCGGCTTTGGGGCGGGCGGCCTTTTAACGTAATAGCCCCACCTGAATTCGAATTCCTTCATGGGAACCATTCTGATTTTCCAGTTGATTTTCTTCATCGCGGATTTCACGGCATCGGTGTAGGCAGTTCCCCTCTCACGCCATTCCACCTGAAGTCCGGCAATTCGCTTCTCGTTTTCAATGCTTTTCGGAAGCGAGGAAAGCTCCGAAATAATCTTCCTTATCTCGATGATTCTAGACTCCGCGGTTTTGCAGGCTTTTTTCTCGGGAGAATTGTCGAGGATTTTGATTGTTTCGCGCATCTTTTGCGCAAACCCCTTCGGCTTCGCTATCATCGTGTAGCCCGCCACCTTCCCTTCAGGGGTGATGGAGGCGATTGACTGGCATCGCGAATCAATCCGCGAAAGGGAAAGCAAGTCGTTTATCGAGGGAATCGAGGGTCGCCTGTACTGCGGGTGGGAATGCACTGTCATTTTCCCGCGCTTCCAGTAATCGGGCATTACCGCTTCGGCTTTGCGCCAGACCATCGCCTCCCGCAATTCCTCGGCAGGATTCTTGAACCAGTGCGCCTCGAGCTCCGCGATTTTAGGCGTAGCTTCAACCTGCGCCTTGATGGTTTTCCATTTGCGCGCGGGATTAGGCTTTGGTTTCGGCTTCGGCATAAAAGCAATGTATAATGCGATGAATAAAAATCTTGCGGGTCTACACGAAAAACCAAGTTGACCATAGAAATATGAAGGCGGAAGAAAAGCCAAACATTTTTTAACTCCCGAAGCGATTTGTTATCACATGAAAGTTTTTGTGTGGCTGTCGCTGGCAATAATCGCAATCGCTTTCGCGGTCGGCGCGTACGTTTACCCCATAATGCCGGAAATTATGCCATCGCACTGGAACGCGCAGGGGCAGGTGGACGGTTACCTGCCCGCGGGAATCGCGTTGTTCCTGATGCCTGTGATTTCGCTGGCATTGCTCGCATTGTTCCTCATTCTTCCAAGCCTTGACCCGTTGAAGCACAATTACAGGGGATTCGACAAGTACTACAACGGGATGATTCTGGTCATCACGCTGTTCCTGTTTTACCTTTACGCTCTCACGATTTACTGGGCTCTCGGAGTAAACTACAATATGATTGCGATGCTTGCGCCGGCATTCGCCTTGCTGTTCTTTTACATCGGAGTAATGTTAAGGCACGTCAAGCAGAACTGGTTCGTTGGAATAAAAACTCCATGGACATTGAGCAGCAAGGAGGTGTGGGAAAAAACCCACAATATCGGGGGAAGGCTGTTCGAGGCCTGCGGAATAATCGCATTGTTCGCGATAGTGTTCCCCGAGTGGGCCTTGTGGCTCATCCTCGCGCCAGTGATAGTTTCGACAATTTACGCTTTCTATTACTCCTACCTGCAGTTCAAGAAGGAAAAAAAGCCGAAGGAAAAAACTGGAAAGAAAAGCAAAGCGAAAAGGGCCTGAATGCGAAAAGGCAATCCTTTTAAACCTCAAAGCGATTTCTTTTTCCGGTAAAAACATGCCGGCAAAAGAATCTGCAAAAGACTGCAAGTGCAACTGGGGCTATACGATAATAGCCTTGGTTCTCGGGGCAATCGGCATTTTCCTCATTGCGGGAGGATTCATAGCACAGTTTTACGGAAAGACCGACTACCTTGCGATATTGGGTTGGTACTTCGTGGGACTGATAGTGGTCTTCCTCGCAAAGATGGCGAAATGGAAAGCCTGCGGGAACTGCAAAACGCACGCAAAGTGAAACGCGCAAAATAATCAGGCCGCTTACTTTTAGAGACGTGAGTACATGAAGGCGGGCACGATAATACTTGCGATAGTGATTCTCGCCGTTGCCGGCTCGCTCTATTATTCCGCTGGAAACTCCGCCGGAAACCAGTCAATTCTTCCAAGCACGGCAAGCAACGGCGCGCAAGCCGAATTGTACATCTGCCCGCAGGACAATTGCGCGGAAAAATTGGTTTCATTCCTTGATGAATCGAAGTCTTACGCGCACGTAATGATTTACTCTTTTACAAAGCAGGACATTGCGGACGAGCTCGTCGCATTGAAGGAGCGCGGAATTGAAGTAATAGTGCTCGCGGACAAAACGCAGGCGGGAAACAAAAGCTCGAAGCTCGGTTATCTTGAATTAAAGGGCGTTAAGGTAAAGGAAATTGACTTGCCGGGCTACAGCATTTTCCATCACAAAGTAAGCATAATTGACGGGAACGCATTCAGCACGGGAAGCTTCAATTACACGGAAAACGCGGATTCGGGGAGCGCGGAAAACCTCGTAATCATAAAGAACAGAGAATTGGGCCAGAGAATGGAAAGCGAATTCCAAAAGTACTGGAACGCAGACTGAATTCACATGAATTGCTCTAGTGCGGCGCGCGCCTCGCCCTTCGCCATTGAGGGCTCCCATGGGGGGGAAAACACCAGTTCCACTTCAGCCTCTTTCACGCCCTCTATTTCTTCCACCATCCCCTTCGCGTTAGCGAGCAATTGCGGCCCTATGGGGCACGCCGGAGAAGTCAAGGTCATTTTCACGCGCACCTTTTCGCCTTCGATTTTCACTTCATAAATGAGCCCTAAGTCAACTATGCTGAAGCCCAGCTC
>JBAZPA010000012.1:0-13524 GCA_041648435.1 archaeon | reverse complement strand
CATTGAACAACATAGGCTACAATCAGGCTGATTTGATAGTAATCCTCAACGACAACAAGATGAGCATTTCCCCCAACGTGGGCGCGATGTCGGATTACCTCAAGAAGCTTTCGGACATAAGCGTGAGCGGAAAGCCCAGAAGGGAACTGGGAACGATTTTCGAGAAACTGGGATTCAGGTACTTCGGCCCAATTGACGGCCACAATGTGGGACAGATAATCGATACCATAAACCAGGTCCGCACATTGCCGGGGCCGAAACTCATTCACGTGCTTACTGAAAAGGGAAAGGGTTTTCCGCACGCAGAGGAGGACAAGGCGAAATGGCACCAGTCCGCGCCCTTCGACAAGGTTACGGGAGAAGCCAACGGAACTGGAAAAACGAATTACACCAAGATTTTCGCGGAAACCTTCACGCAGCTCGCGGAGAAGGACCAGAAAATAATAGGGATTACCGCGGCAATGGCAACCGGAACGGGAATGATAAAATTCGCGGAAAAATTCCCAAAAAGGTTTTACGACGTGGGAATCTCGGAACAGCACGCCGTCACTTTTGCGGCGGGACTCGCGCTCGAAGGGCTGAAGCCCTGCGCGGCAATCTATTCCACGTTTTTGCAGAGGGCCTTCGACCAGGTAATTCAGGACGTTGCACTGCAGGAATTGCCCGTGCGGTTTTTCATTGACAAGGCAAGCCTCACGGATGACGGCCCCACGCAGTGCGGAATACTCGATTACAGTTATCTGCGCCTGATTCCGAACATGACCGTGATGGCGGCAAAGGACGAGGCCGAATTCAGGGATTTGATTTACACCGCGGTCCAATACGACAAGGGGCCGATTTCATTGAGGTACCCGCGCGCAGCCATAGTGGGGGTGGAAATGCCGCAGGAATTGAAGGAAATGGAAATCGGGAAGGCGGAACTGCTGAAAGAAGGGGAAGACGTGGCGATAATCGGAATAGGCTCGATGGTGCAGGAGGCAATTCGCGCGGGAAAAATCCTCGGGGAAAGCGGAATCAACGCCTCGGTGGTGAACGCGAGGTTCGTGAAGCCATTGGATGAAAAATTGCTTATGAAGGAAATCTCGAAATCCGGAAAAGTCATTACGATGGAAGAGAACGTGGTTTCAGGGGGTTTCGGTTCCGCGGTTCTGGAAATGATAGAGAAGCACGGCTTCGGCGGGAAGGACATAAGGGTAATTGCGGCGCAGGACAGGTTTTACCCGAACGGGGACAGCAAAAAAATGAAAATCGAGTCGGGAATGACGGCGGAAAACTGCGTGGAAATCGCAAAAAAAATATTGAAAAAGAAGTGAGGGGGAAACTGCTTGATTGAATTCTCCGAAATCGAAATTGACACGAAAGAAAAAATCGAATTCATTGACATTACGGGCAGGGCGCGGGAATTCGTGGAAAAAAGCGGAATCAAAAACGGGATTCTCGTGGCATTCACGCAGCACACCACCTCGAGCCTGAAGGTGCATGAGCGCGAAACTGAAATCGACAAGGCATTGCTGAAGGACTCGATTGAATTCCTCGAAAAAATGGCGCCGAGTTCCGGAAAATACAAGCACGACAGGACGAATGTGGACGGAAGGCCGAACGCGCATTCGCATTTGAAGTCGCTGATGATGAATTCATCCGAAACCATTCCCATCCGGAACGGAAAAATCGCCTTGGGAAGCTGGCAGGCGCTGTACTTCATTGAAATGGACGGCCCGAGGAACGGGAGAAAAATAATTTTTACCGCAACGGGGGAATGAATTGAATCCTGAAGAGGAAAGCGGCTTTCTCGCGATGGGCGAAGAAATTGACGGTAAGAAATACGCGCTTTTCACCTATCTTATCGAGACCACGCTTGAGCCGAAAAGCGCGGCCGCGACCTTGTGCAGGGAGCAGAGCACCGCGCTCTGGAACCGCGTCGGCGTGAAGGAGGATTTCAGGCCGGAGCACGGCGCAAAGGTAATCGGGCTCGATGTTTTGGGGGAAAGCGAGAAGCCGAACATTGAATTGTTCGTGAAGGGAAAAAAATATTACCGCGCGAAAGTCAAAATCGCACACCCCACAATAAACTTCGGCCCGAAGCTGCCAAACCTGATTACCGCGGCTGCGGGAGAAGGCGCGTTCTTCTGCCACGGAATCAACACGATAAAACTAATAGACGTGCAATTGCCAGCGGAATTCACGAAAAAATTCGAGGGCCCAAAATTCGGGATTGCGGGGATACGAAAAGAACTTGGCGTGAACGGCAGGCCGCTTTTCGTGGGCGTGGTAAAGCCGAATGTCGGATTGAAGCCGAAAGACTTCGCGCAACTGGCGTACGAGGGCCTTCTCGGGGGATTGGATTTCGCGAAGGACGATGAAATGATTTCGGACGTGGAATACTCTCCGACGAAAGAAAGGCTCGAGGCAGTGATGGAAAAAGTTTACAAGGCAGAGGACAAAACAGGGGAAAAGAAAATGTACCTGGTAAACATCACGGATGAGGTTTACAGGCTGGAGGAACTGCACGACATGGTGGCAGAGCACAAGGGCCACACCGCGGTAATGCTGAACGTTTTCACCGTGGGCTTGAGCGCGGCGCGCATGATTGCGAGAAAGGCGAAGGTGCCGCTGTTCTCGCACTTCGATTTCATTTCCACTTTCACGCGAATACCGTTTTACGGCGTGAGCTCGGAACTCATTACCAAAATCCAGAGGCTGGCGGGCTGCGACGCGATAATAATGCCTGGATTCGGGGAAAGGATGATGACAACGGAAAGCGAGGTAAAAGCGAACGCGAAAGCGTGCTTGTATGAAATGCCCGGAATAAAAAAGTGCCTTCCGATTCCGGGGGGAAGCGACTGGGCGGGAACCCTTCGCGGAATGCACGAAAAATTGGGGACAACGGACTTTGCAATGGTGCCGGGAAGGGGGGTGTTCGGCCACCCGATGGGAGCGGAAGCCGGAGCGAGAAGCCTTAGGCAGGCGTGGGAAGCAATAGAAAAAGGGGTTTCTGAAAAGGAATACGCGAAAACGCACCTTGAATTGCGGAAGGCGTACGAGGCGTTTGGCTGAAACCGAAAGGAAGTTCTGCAATCAGCGAACCAGAAACATTAAATTATGAAAGTTGGAAAGTCTGAATGGGGGGCCCAAAATGAAAAGCATCAGGAGAAGGAAAAGCCATGAAGTGAAAATCCGCGGAGTGAAGCTCGGAAAAAAGAACCCGATTGCCGTCCAGAGCATGAACAACACGAACACAGCGGACGTTCAGGGAACAGTGGAGCAGGCAATCCAGTTGTACGACGCGGGCTCAGAATTATTGCGGTTTACGGTCGAAAACGAGGCGATGGCAAAGGCAATCCTTCCCATAAGGAATGAAATGGACAAGCGCGGGTACGACATGGCGCCGATTATCGGAGATTTCCATTACAACGGCCACATACTGCTTTCAAGCGTGCCCGAATGCGCGGAAACATTGGACAAATACAGGATTAATCCCGGAAACGTGGGCTTCGGGGAACAGCAGGACAGGAACTTCAAGGCAATGGTTGACATCGCGATAAAGTATGACAAGCCCGTGCGCATAGGCGTGAACTGGGGCTCGTTGGACCAGCAGATTCTCAAGAAAATGATTGATGAGGATTTGAAAGCTGCGAAGCCGAAGGGAGCGAACGTCATGGTTCTGGAGGCAATGGTGGAAAGCGCATTGCAGAGCGCGCAGAAGGCCGAAGAATACGGAATGGGAAAGGAAAAAATAGTTCTGAGCGCAAAGGCTTCTGACGTCCAGGAATTCCTTTACGTTAACAGATTGCTGGCGAAGAAATGCGATTACGCATTGCACGTGGGAATAACCGAAGCGGGAACGGGAACGAAGGGAATCGTCACGGCCGCGCAAGGCGTGGGGCTTCTGCTTAACGAGGGAATAGGGGACACGATCAGGACGAGTATTACCCAGGCGCCGGGGGAGCCGAGGACGAAGGAAGTAATCGTTTCCCAGCAGATACTGCAGTCATTGGGAATAAGGAAATTCACCCCCACTATCACGAGCTGCCCGGGTTGCGGAAGGACGACAAGCACTTTGTTCCAGAAGATTGCGGCAGAAACCACGAGGTGGCTTCAGGAAAAAATGCCCGAATGGAAGGCGAAAGGATACGTTGGAATGGAGGAAATGCACGTCGCGGTAATGGGCTGCATTGTCAATGGCCCGGGGGAAAGCAAGTACGCGAACATAGGGATGTGCCTTCCGGGAAGCGGGGAAAACCCGACAGTTCCTGTTTTCGCGGACGGAAAGCAGGTAACCACTTTGAAGGGCGAGGAAGCCGAGCGCGAGTTCCCGAAACTCATAGAGAAATATGTGGAAGAGCATTACGCTTCGGGAAAAAACCCGGGGAAAAAGCGCTAGCGCTTTGCCGCCTTCTTCGATGGTGACCAACTCGTTTTCGAATTCGCCAGGCGCTTGTCAGCTTTCTTTCGACTGATTGCCCGCTTCTTTTTCAGGCCCTGAATTCGGGGAAAGCAATTGCCTCGAGCGGACGCGCTTCAAGCCGATTGAGTCAAGCAGGCCGAGAACTTTTTCCTTTTGCCGTCCGAGGCCCTTCCAATCCAGCACTGCCAGAGTTGGTTTTTCGATTGTCCTCTCAACCATCTGGCGCACCATGCCTTCGTCAAGGAATTCCAATGCGTGCTTCGGAACCATGAAGGAAAACGCGTAATTCAGCCTTTGCGCGACCTTAGTGAATTCCGTCGCGTAATGGGTTCCGCCGAATCCGATGCAGGGAACCGCGGTTGACTCGAACGAAGTGCAGTTTGCGATTGCGCCTGCGACCGCACGGCAAGCAGTTTCATTCCCCCATTGCTCCTCGTCGCTCCCCACCTCAATGAAAATGCAGGGCTTCTCGAGCCAGGGGCCGTGATGGGTTACCTCCATTGTAACTTCGTGCGCCAGTCCGAGAACGCGCTTCCGCTCCGCCAAAGCCAGAAGGTAATTGCGCTGGAGGAAAGCCGAAGTGGAAACAAGCTGCCTGGATTTGCCGCCCAATTGCGCTTCCGACCAGTTGCCAATCGTGTGAACCGTGAGCGAGGGGGTTCCGGCTTTGGAGGAATGCCTTGAAGCGAAGACCAGGAAATCCGCGGGAATTTCATTCACGTAATCAGCGAAAATTTGTTTTTCCCTAGTGAAATACAATTCCATTTTTGCATTCGAGAAAACCGGATTCGAATCAAAGGTTTTTTCCGTTGGCCTGAAGCCGAATTCGCTTTTCAGGATTGAGGAAATCAGCATTCCTGCCTTGTCCTTAAGCGAAGCGACGATTGCGACCGCGGGGTTTTCCGGAAAATTCAAGGAAATGCCCTCACTTTTTGTACACCTTCGAGAGCTCCTCGAAAGCCGACTCGATGCCGGAAAGCGTTTCAATAGCATCAGCCGAAACCCAGTGGTTGAATCCCTCGGCGAACGAATCGGGTGCGGACTTGGGCGCGGAATTGAAGCAGTAGCGCTTCTTCTTGCGCACAATCAGGCCCAATTCCGCAAGGCGATGCAGGTGGTAAAGCAGTAATTTTTCCGAAACGGTTTTGTCCGAGCGGTGCTTTATCAGGCCGAGCAATTCTTCGGAAGTCATTGGTTCGCGCAACGCGAAAATGGAATAAAGGACCGAGTCGAGGATGTCCAAGGCAGTCTGCCTCGACTCACGCTCGGAAATGAGCCCGATGCTGAGCGCGAACCACCGCAAAAGCGACTTGCGCGTCAGGCGCACGCTCGGCGGAAAATCGAGCCTGCGGATGCAGTAGGTTTTCCTCACCAGGCCTGACTCAGGAAACCCTGATTTTTCTCTTGCCATAATTGCCATGCAAACCAAGCGCTTCAAAGGAAATAAAGTTTTCCTTTTGGAAATAAATTATTTCAACCGAATTTTTGTTTATCGGTTTATGCGAATTCAACCTCGTTAGGCGGTTCTGGAACAATTCATGAAACAAAGTGTTTCCTTTTCAAACAGATTGTTTATTGCAGTCCGCCGAAGGCTCGGGGCGGGGAAATGGACAGCACCTCGCCATGGAACAAAGCCTGTATTGGAAAAAGATTGTTTCTTTTTCAAACATATTCTTTTTAACGGCTTTTTGGAAATTTTTGGCAGAAGAACGGTTCCAGCAATTTACACAATTTGTTGAACAGCAGATTTTTATTGTGCGGGACCTCCAAATTAAAGGGTGAAAAAATGCCAGCAGCGAGAAAGGCGTCCACAATAAGAAACAGGATTAACAGAACGATAAAGCGCTTTGGTGCCCAAAATCCGAAGGGGGGCCTTGGAAAGGGCTACGCGGAGTTGAGCACGCCGGACAGAGTCTTGCTTGCGCAGAGGCTTCAGGTGGCGTGGGGCGAAAGGGGCGGGGCAAACCGCCAAAAAGCTGTGGGAGCAATGGAAAAGATAATTGCGGGCAAAGGGGCCCGGGGGCTGGACACTTTTCTCGAATCGGAAGAAATCAAGGAAATGAGGTACAAAATGGAGGAGCTGTGGGAGTCTGCAGGAAAAGAAACGAACTACGCTTTTGAATTAAAGGACAAGGCGGCATTGGAAGGGATAAGGCAAAAGATGATTTCTGGTTCCTGCAATGAAAAGGACTACGCAAACCTGGTGCGCCTTTACCAGAAATATCTGGGGCAAAGATAACTGAAAAAAACGGTTAATGATACATAATCTTTAATGGGGCAACAAAAACTCAAGGAAAAGCAATGGCCCGAAAAATAAGCTTGATTTGGTTTCCATTCAGTTTTCTGCAATATAATACCTATTATGCCGCTTTTCCACGAGGGAACTTTCCTGAAAAGGCGGCGAAAGCGAGTTTGAGAGCGCCTGATAGGGGTTGAAGTGAAAACTTTGAACACTGCGGCTTCAATCAAAATAGGTTTTCCTGACTTCTTTTTTCTTTCCCGTCGCATTGCCGAATTTATATTTACCGCTATAAACAACGCTTTTCTCTTTGGCCAGCCCAAAAATTTTCTTTGTGCGCGTTTTCACGGAACTTTCTCTTAACCCTTGGCTGTTCCACGTTTTTACTTTTGTCCCCCAAGGCCATTTTGTCCGTTTGACAATCAAATCAGTGGTTGGGAGAATGGAGCTTTCTTCGCGATGCAGCTTGCGCCCGCTGTGCCAACCGTATGTTGCGCGTTCAACAGTGTTGCTGCTCAATTTCCTTTTCATCATGCAGACTATAGAACGGTTGATAGAATATTTATTATTTGCTGTGTGCCGCACAAGTTTGAAGGTACTCGAACCGCAAAAGCGCTTATGTAGATTATTTTCTTTTGCTGCGCGAATTTTCCCGCTTGTGCGGGTTGCGGTCATACTCTTTCTTCACAATCTGTTTGCGGCCGCCGTAATCATAAGAGATATCCACTTCCTTGGGAAGAAGGCCGAACAAAGTGTGAGAACGGGTTTTGGAATAATGGTGCCGCCTGCCCGTGCTGGACCAGATTTTTTCCACACCCGTGCCGAAAACCGTTTTCTTGCGCTTGACAAGAACTCCGGAAGGAGTGGCGGGGCGATTACTGTCGTGCTTTATTGTCCTGTGGCCGCCGTGCCAGCCGTAAAGCGCTTTTTCAACGGTTTTCAGTTTAAGGCGCTTTTTCATCATGCGAAAACCGAACACAATAGGTTCTCAATATTATTTATTGCTTGCGGAGGAAACGGTGTCCAAGTTATTGTGTAAATAAGTTTTGGTTTTTGCCTTTCCCGCTTTGAAGTTTTTTCCACTCCCTCTCCACAGTCCTCGCATTCACGTGCAGTTTGTGGTGCCTGAAGCCGCCGCCGAAGGAGTGCGGGATGTGCAGGAGCTCGTGGATTAGGGTTTTGGTCTTTTCCTCTTCCAACTGCTTTTCAAAGTTCTCTGAAATAAGCTCAATAGTGTAAAATGGCCCAGAGCGCATTCCTTCCTGCATTGCTTTGCCTAAAGTGTGAATCCTCGCAATTACCCTCCGCGCCTTGCTTCCTTGGCTCACGATGCACGAAACCCTTTCGCACCTTATGTAGTCAAGCCCCAGCTTTTGGACAAGCTCCTCGCCTGCATGGTCCATTCTTCCGAATAAGCGTATTTCATTTCGGATTCTTCCTGCAAAAGCCTTTTATTCTTCCCCAAACCCAATATATTTTGTGATAAAGTGCCTTTGCCAAGAAAAATCACGAGGCCAAAAGTGCTTGGTAGAAAGAAGAACCCCACTTTAACTTTGCTCGAGAAAATAAAGAAAGCGCGATTCTGATTCAGTTCAGACGTTTCTCAGGTCTTTTTCCCTATTGAACCCCTTTAGCACGCTCTTCCAGTCAATCAATAAAATAGCCAAGGTGAACAGTATTCCCAGCACGTCCACGAGCCAGACGTAGGGATTCTGCACGTCAAGGCTCGCTTTAACCGCCTGTGCGGTGAAATTCGCGGCAAACATGAGCGTTGCGTAGGATACTACCCTGCCGAAGAAGAATCCCGCGACAATCGGAACGAACCTGAGTTTCGCGGCCCCAGCGATAATGAAAATCGTGTTGCTCGGCAAGGGGCTCAAAGAGTAAAGGAAAGTCACAATGAATTCCATTCCCGGCCGCTTCTCGAATTCATCCCTAGCAAACTCGATGTTGCTTTTCATCGGCTTGTTCATGAACCTCGCAATCAGGGGGCCGACCCACTTCGCGAGCATAATCCTCCCCAGGGTGGAGGCAATCGCGCCGAGAATTGCGAGAACGAAGATGTTTCCACCCTGCATCACGTAAACGTAAGCCAGGAAAACCCAAGTGGGGGGCATGAACGCGGGAACCACGTTGATGAGGACGATTATTCCCAAAATTATTGGCAGGGTTAGTTCGAGGCCGAAAAGCATTATGACCAATAGGCAAAAAGAAAGAATTCGGGTTAATAATGGTTGCCTTGCTCAGGCCGGAATGTAATGCCCTGACATATAAGGGATTGCAAAAGTCATTGCAATCAAAATCACTGCAAACAAAATTGTTCCCGCCAAGCCGATTATGAAAAGCCATTTAGCCCATTTTCCCAATCCCGAACCGAAGCTCGGCCTCGGCTTCACGATAAGGTAATAGATTATGCTTCCAAGAAGACCCAGGAAAATTATTACCAAGACCCAGATTACTTTTTGGACTGAATCTATTTTCTTCTTCGTTATCGCGTCAATCAGGGTTTTCAGCCAGAAAAGAAATATTCCTGCTGCGAGTAGCGCGGCGAAAAGGAAAAGCCCCGTTATCGCGATTATCGAGAACGGCCCCCAAGGATTCGCTATTGTTCCCGACCCGACTAGCCCTACTGGATTCATTGCCTTTCCACCCAAACCTTCTGCCCCGGCCTCCAGATTTCTGTGCTGGCTATGCTTGCGTCAATGAATTTCTCTTCAACCTTGACCAGCCTCGCCAGAGAAGGTAGTGAGTTCCTTGCCGCAAGCTTCCTTCCCAATTCAAGCACGAATTTGGATGGCGCCTGCCTCTGAAACTGGTTTGAAGGCAACGCTTGGACGCGCCTGACTAAGTCTGAAACCTTCATTTGCTTCCCCCCGCACTAAGGAAGGAAAACCAGAATTTAAACCTGCCTCCGGCTGTTTAAACCGCAAAAAATAAAAGAATTAGAATAAAAAAAATTCGGGTTTTGTGCAAAAATCAGGCTCCGCCTTTACTGCATTTCTTCCCTTTTCTTCATGTAGCAATCCCTGCAGAAAACCGGCCTTCCTTCCTTTGGCTGGAAGGGAACTTTGGTTTGTGCTCCGCACTCGCTGCATACGGCATCGTACATCTGTTTTGGGCCAAAGTCGCGCCTTGGACCGAACCTACCATTCATTATTTTTCACCTTTTTTTGCGCTTTAAGCGCAATAAGGAATTAGTGCGCACACCTTAATAATCCCGCCAGTGGTTATGTAGCGTTTTGCCTTTTATTTGCGCTTCCGGTTCGGCTTTGCGTTCGCCTTAATATTCGAAAGAACCTCGCTCATGCTCTTGAACTGCGGGCGCTCGTTTCTTTTCGGGTCAAACTGCCTGAAGCCCTGCGCGCTCAATGCTCCGTACTTCTCGATTATTTTCTTGGATATTTCGGGCCGGCCCCTTGCGGCCTCCGTGACTTTTTTGGCGTCAATGTCAAACCAGACCTTGCCGCCTGACGCCGGAATGCTTTTGAAAAGATTCTTCTTCTGTTCCGGAGAAAGCTTCCTCAGCACATTGTACCTGAATTCGCCGGTCATCACGATTTCCGGATTAAGCACGGAATCCAGCTTCCTTTTGCCGCTCCTGAAAGCGAGCTTGTGCTTCCTGCCTGCAAACTGTTTCCTTATGCTCCTCATTAAATTCACAAAAAAATAAGGGTTTCAAGTTATTTAAATGTTTTCGCCCAATTCCTTTTCAGGGAAAGCCAATGAAACCAAAAATCTTGCTTGGGGCCCTCGGCCTGACTGTCCTGATTTCACTCGTGATTCTTTCCTCGGGCTGCGTGCAGGGCTTCGGCAAAACGCGGGAACAGCAGGCAATCGACTTGGCTTCCTCGACGCGCGAAGCCAGCGTAATGCTCCGCCTGCAAACCGCGTTCAATGAAGTCAAGAATTGCGGTTACCCGGAACTCGCAAGGGAAGTGAAAGCCGCGAATCCTGGCGCATTGAATCCGAGTGAGGTTCAGTCTACCAATGCGAAGGAAGCAATAAAGAAAGGCCAGGCCTGCCTTCCTTCAATGAAGCTCGTAATCGCGGAAACGACTGCCCATGTTTATGACGTGAATTACGGGTTCGCTTTTCCCGAAACCTGCAGTGCGGTTCCCGAATTCGCGGAAGTTGGAAAGGCGAGGCTTGAAATTAGGGTTGATTTGGACAAAGGAACTGCTGTAGTTTCGGACAATGGAAGGCAAGGAAACCAGGCGCTGGACGAAGCAATAAAACTGCTTTCCGAAAACCGCGGTTCGTGCTCCCTTGTGCTCCTCTTTCCGGAAGCGCGCTGGGATTCAAACTCACTTGCCCCGGAGCCGACAGCCGGCCAAAACAACGCGGTTCCGGATGAAAACAAAAGCGCAATCCGAATAACGGGCGTTTCCTGAAACGGGGGCAAAAGTTATTAAGCCGAAAAACGCTTTGTCTTTCGATTTGAAATGACCCTTGGAGCAACAGAAACTGAAATTGCGGAACAAAACGCGAAGTGGCTTGAAAAATTGCGCCAGGAAATAATAATTTTGGGTTACTCGCCGAAGACTTTGAATATGTATCTGCTTTACACAAAAGATTATGTTGGATTCACAAAGAAAGCTGTTGAGCAATCCAACCGCGACGATGTTGTGGCTTACTTTGCGCATTTGAAGGAAGAAAAAGGTCTTTCAAACACTTCGTTGGCGCTTATTCATTCCTGCCTAAAATTCTTCTTTCACACCTGCCTGAAATCCAATGCAATCGATGAAATCAGGACCCCGAAGAAAGCCAAGAAGCTTCCCACTGTTCTCTCGCAGCCGGAGGTCCTGAAACTCATTGAAGCAACCAAGGCGGGAAGGAACAGATTGCTTGTGGAATTCCTTTACAGCACGGGCGCAAGGGTAAGCGAGGCCACAACCATCAAAGCCTGCGATTTGGACCTTGAGCAGGGAACCGCAATCGTGAAAGGGGGAAAGGGAAACAAGGACAGGCTCATAATCCTCTCAAAGAAGTGGTGCGCTGAAATGAAAAAATACTTCGCAAGAAGGAAAGCGGTGACCGAATTCGCTTTCGCAAAAAAGAACGGGAAACCGATTTCAACCGACACTATTCAGCGCATAATAAAGCGCGCTTCGCTTCGCGCGGGAATAGCAAAGCACGTAACCCCGCATTCCCTGAGACACAGTTTTGCCACGCACCTGCTCGAAGCGGGGGAAAGCATCCGCAAAATACAGGAGCTTCTTGGCCACGCGAATCTGAGCACGACGCAGATTTACACGAAGGTGAGCACGGAAGAGCTGAAAAAAGTGAGCTCGCCTTTGGACAACCTTTGAGAATCCTCTGTGCCCCCGCACTTCCGTTAATCGGGCAATTTTGGTTTCGCCCTTGCCTGGGTTGGTTGACCAAAAAACCCATTATGTAGTACGTTTTCTTTTCTTTTCCCTTCAGCCTTGTTGACTTTCTTTCACCACAATCTTTAAATACTTGAATAAAGTTATATGGAATTGGTTTTTGTTTTTAATTTTTGGAGGAAGGAAAATGACGCAAAGGCTCTCAAAGCTGTTCGGAATGGACATTTACGACGACAACGCACTATACAAAGGCAAGGTTTTTGACATAGTCATCAATCTTGAGAAGGGAAGGCTTGAAACCGTGACCCTTGAACCCCTGAGGGCAAAATCAAAGCAGGACGCCAAGAAAATAATCTCGGAAAAAAGCATACCTTACAGGAACGTCAAATCTGTGAAGGATATAATGATTGTTTCCGCGATTAACAGGCCCACCCCCGTGGAAGACGCGCCAAAACCGGCTTCAAAGCAGGTTCCAAGCAGATACAAGCGGTACTGACCAACTTTAACCCCTTTATTTTTTTCCTCTTTTTTGAGGATAAAAACAACCAAAAAAAGAAAGAAAAGACAGTACTTATGTATTAAATATATACATAAGTCATTTTATTTTATTATTAACAGAATAGTGGAAGTGTGGGGGTGTCTTCTTGGTTGCCAAAGGCTATTTCATCCAATACAAATTCATTTTGCCCGAGAACACAAAGCACTCATCCTATTCCTACCAGAAGCTCTTCCGCGCGCTCTACGGTTACACGCAGAACGTCTCAAAATCAAGCGGGAAAACCTACACCTACCACCGCCCGGGCGTTTTGACCGGAACTCCGCACATCAGGCCCGGAAAAAACTGTGTGATAATTCCGCGCGAAAACTTTCAGTCCCTGATTTCCTTCTTCAAAACCGGAATTAATCCAGCGCACAAATGGCGGACCAAAGGCGATTGGAAAGCGGTTTATTACATGAACGAAAAAGAAATAGGGGATGACGACGTGCTCAGGGCACTGCACGAGCTCGTGGACAGCCATTACGTTAAGACTGGAGAAGGCAGCCACTCAAAAGTAATCGAGGAACTCGAAATCATTTCAAACGCGAAAAAATCCAGCGCCAATTACGACCGCGCCTATGCAAAAAACGTGGTTGACGAGGCCCAAAAAATAATTTCTGGCCCTTGGTTTTCAGAATACAAAAACAAGTCGCAGAAACTCATTGATTTTGCGAATCTCGTTTACTCGCTTCGCTGACTTTGCCTCGCAATTTCCTCTTTTTCCCCCGCAGTTTTTTTTGCCTTGACCTTTATCAGCAAATCCCTTTTCCGCCATTTTCTCCTTCCGCCAATGCTTGTGGTTTCAAACATTCCCGCGTCCGCAAGCGCCTTCAGATAAGGGTAAAGGCTGCGCTCGTTCTTATAATCCACGCCGAACAATTCCTTTACGCGCCTCCGGATTTCCTCCATTTCAACCCATTCCTCAAACCCAATTACCTTGTTCAGGTGGTCCGCCTGGGTGTTCTCCTGAAATTTCAGGAAATCCCAGACGCTGTAAATTTCTTCTATCGGGCTT
>JBAZPA010000011.1:0-13773 GCA_041648435.1 archaeon | reverse complement strand
GATTCTGCTTTGCCTGAATTCATTTCTTGTCACTCGATTTCGCAATAATAGGACTGGCAAGTATATAAACCAAATCGGCTTAATCCATTTATGGTTTTAATCCGCGCAACTTCACGCTTTCATTGGCGGGGGAAGACTACCTTTCGGGCGAGGAACTGCCAGGCGTAAAGATACTGGGCTGACAAAAGCGGCCGGCATCAAGCGCATGCATTCGCTGGCCGGTGTCCGGGTGCATCAGCGGCACTGGCGCACCAGCCTGAATCACAGTCTCTTGACTCTAATCATTCTTGGCGTTTTGAACTGGCTGGTGTTCTGGGCGTTTATGCTCTTGTGGCCGGGCTCCAGGTTATCCTTGGTGATTTTTTTCGCCATTGCACCCTTCTTGATGACGGACATGTGAGGGGTCATCATTGTCGCAAGTCCGCGGAAGCCCTGCTTTCTTGCGATGTCCAGATTCTCCTTCATGGACTTGTCAAGGGGGTTTGCCGGGCTTTTCCTTGGGATTTCCTGTTTCTTTCCGCCGGGAATCGTTTCGTGGCTGCTCTTTTGCCCCGCTTCCCGCTCAATTATGACCATGCGGGGGTTCTTCAGGTTGCCCGTGTGCCAGTTGTTGATGTCCTTGTGGCCTTCTTTCAGGTTTGCTTTCGCAGCCTCGCTTGTAAGCTTGGCTATCTTTGCATTGGAAAGGTTAGGGTTAGCTTTTTGGGCAAGCCCCCAGAATCCTTTCTTCCTGGCAACATCAAGGTTCTCCTTCAGGGACATATCAAGGGTGTCCGCCTTCTGCATTTTTACTTCAGGCTTTTCAGCCGCCTTGGCTTCCTTCTTGCCAGCCAAAATCTGTGAGTGGTCAGTCTGGTGCGTCTGCTTATAAACCTGCTCAGTAGGCGCCTTGCCTCCTTGCTTGTTTTCAGGAGACGGGGGCATGGTTGTATTCAGCCTTAACCCAAAGGGGATAAGGAACGCGGTTGCCACGAAGGCAGCCGCAATCACGGTCCGCCTGAAAAAGTTCCGCACTTTTTTCGCGGTGTCTATTGTGCGGTAGGGCGCTTCGTCGACGTTGCCGATTGCTTTCCTTGACATGGCTTCCTTGGCGGCGGCTTCCTTTTGCGCGTTAACCGCCGTTCCGAAATCAGCCAGTATCTTTTGAAGGTGCATCTCAGGGCCGACAAGGTGCCATCTGGCTGTGCTGTCCTTCACCAACCGCATTTTTTCCATTGGGATTCTCGTCCCGTCAAAAAGCTCAAGCATCCGCTCCCCATTGCGCCCGGTTGAAATATTCAGTCTTATCCACGTATCGCCAATCTTGAGGTGCGGGCTGTTGCCTTCTATGCTGTACGCCCCGTAGACGACTTCGCGCATGCCCCCACTGCGCTGCCTTTCTTCCTTCGCCTTCTGGAAATCGGTGTACAGCTTGGAGAAAACCTTCTCGCTGCCAATGACTTCGCGGCCGCCCCGCTGGTTGTCCTGTATCTTTATGCCTGAAGCGTCAATCAGCTTTCCGTTCAGGAGCCGGGCAAAACGCTTTCCGCCCTGGGAAATGAATGTCAGTTCAATGTATTCCCCGCCGTATTCGAATGAGTAGTTGCCGAACCGATCGCGGTGCAAGTCCCCGTAGAGCACTGTCCTGTCGCCATACGCTGCCCTCGCCTTTTGGGTCTTTTGGAAATCATTGTATATTATGAAGAAAAGCGCCTCGCTTCCGGCTACAAACTGGCTGTTGTGTTCGTGGTCATTGACAATTTTCAGGCCGGAGGCGTCAACATACTTGCCGTCTGACATCTTGTACGCCATTTTGCCCTTGACCTTCCACAGGATCAATGGCACAAATTCGCCATCGCGTTCGAAATACTGGTTTCCGTGCGAATCCTTATGCAATTCCCCAAAATATATTATTTCCGACATTGTATGCCCTCTTCAAAGTCATTCTATCCGTATTTTTGTCGTTTCCTCGGATCTGCTTTCTTACAAAGTAAACCCGCCCGACGCGTTGGCTTCCAACGGCTCCATTCCTTGGAGGGAAGGCGTTCGCGGGCTGTTCGAATTTCTGCCTTGCATTGTCCACGGCTGCGATGCCTTTTGGAGCCGAGCCCATCTGCTTGAGGTATTCATTGTATTCCTCAAGGGGTTAAGCTCCCTGAACAAAAATCCGCTGTCGCCAGGAATGACCATTATCCTGCTGTCCACTGCGCTTCCTGAAAGAAGGGCATAGAACAGCGCCGTCCCGTCGACCGCAAACAAGGTCGGAGCAGGGTTGGAAAGTTTCCCCGGCGTCTCGAGGTCAAAGCGCACGAGAATCGTTTTCACGAGCTTGCAGTCAGCCTGCCCCGCTCCGAGGCACAACAATTCTGCTTTGCCTGAATTCATTTCTTGTCACTCGATTTCGCAATAATAGGACTGGCAAGTATATAAACCAAATCGGCTTAATCCATTTATGGTTTTAATCCGCGCAATCCCGATTGCGTTAATCGCATTGCTTTTCGCTTCCGGAGCAATGGCATTCGCAATGAACGCCGAGCCCTCGAGAACAAGCGCGGGGCTCGAAAAAATCGATTTCACTTTCACTTTCAAGTCCCTCAGCAGCGGAAATTACTCCGCAAGGATTGCGGTTCCCGAATGCGCACTGGATTCGAACGCGGAATGCGGCAGCGCGAATTATTACGAAATAACTCTGGTTTCGGCTACGGGAGGAAACTGCCTTTACGAAGCGGAAACGAAAATCATTGAATGCAATGGAAGCGCGGATTCTAACGAAGCAATAGTTAAATTCACTGCGCTGAATTCTTCCGCGTCACAGGCCGCGAAGCAAAGGGCCTCCGAGAAATGGAACGCAAGGATGACGAATGCAGGAAAAACCGAGGAATTCTCGCAGACGGTTTTCCTCGACTGGACGGGAGTCAAAACCGGCGACACGAATAACGCGGACGCAAATGCTTCTGCGGGCAAGGACAAAAACGGCGCGGACACGAAAGCGAAGCCGGAAAGCGGACAGCAGAAGGCGTGGAACATTTCGGGAAAGCAGGTCTTTTACCTCATAATCGCGATTCTGGTCGTGTGCCTGATTGCCTTCGGCCTCGCGGAAGTCAGGAGCCCGCACAGGAAGAAAGCTGAAAGGCGCAGAAAGCGCAACAGAAGGCAAAAGAGAAATGCAAAGGCAAAATAATTTATTCAAGACTGCAATTAATCTTCCGGTTCAAATGAAAAACGCGGGCAAAGGCATGGCAAAGGGTTCCAAGGGCATCGGACTGATTAAAAGCATTGAACTGGCGAGGAAAGCCGGAATTGCCTTTGCAAAAGGATTTCACGCAAAAAACACCGGCGGATTGAAAGAGGCGCTGAAGAAAACTGGCTTTCCCTGCGTAATGAAAATCGTTTCGCAAAAGGCAAGCCACAAAACCGAATTGGGCGGAGTCATAACCGGAATAAGGTCCGCGGAAGAGGCGGAAAACGCCTTCATTAAACTCAAAAGAATCGCTTCGCAAAAAAGGATTCCCTTTGGCGGAGTCCTCGTGCAGGAGCAGGCAAGGGGAATTGAAATAATAATCGGGGCAAAGCGCGACCCCCAATTCGGGCCCGTGATATTGTTCGGTTTGGGGGGAATCTTCGTTGAGGTTTTCAAGGATTTCTCTTTGCGCCTGGCACCGGTTTCAGAAAAAGACGCGTTTGAAATGATTGACGAAACAAGGGGGAAAGCGCTTTTGCTTGGCGCAAGGGGGGCAGAGAAAGCAAACCTGAAGGCGATTGCGAAAATGATTCTGGCGGTTTCGAGGCTGATGCTCAGGGACGAAAAAATAATGGAATTGGACTTGAATCCCGTTTTTGCTAACGGGAAAACCGCTGTTGCGGTTGACGCGAGGGCAATCAAATGAAAAGGGCCCTGAAGAGCGCATTGAAGGGAACCCTGAAGGAAAAGCGAGCCGATTTCATTGAAAAGGAATTCAGCAAGAGAAGCTTTTACCTACCGAAAACGGATTTTCCGAGAATAATGCGGTTAACTGAAGAGGCAAAGGGCATAATTTCATTGGGGCCGGGGGAACCGGATTTTGCCGCGCCAAAGAAGGTGCGGGATTTCACGAAAAAGTGCCTTGACAGGGGGTTAACGCACTATTCCCCAACGCAGGGAAGAACGGATTTAAGGGAGGAAATTTCAAGGAAGCTTGCAAGGGAGAACAAAATAAGATGCGGCCAGGAAAACGTGATTGTTACCTCGGGTTCCATTCAGGGCTTGGCATTCGGAATAATGAGCCTGATTGACCCGGGCGAAGGCGTGGTGATACCGAATCCCGGTTTTTTGTCCTACGCTCCGGCCGTGGAAGCATTGAACGGTTTCCCCCAATTTTATCGCCTTGAGGCGGAAAACGGATTCCAACTGGACCCTGACAGGATAAAAAAGGAAATAGACAGCAAGACGCGCGCAATAATAATCAATTCGCCAAGCAATCCCACCGGAGTCGTTTACAGGCGTTCCCTGCTCGAGGAAATCGCGGACATCGCGATTGAAAACGAGCTGATGGTAATCAGCGACGAGGCGTACGAGAAACTCGTTTACGGGAAAGCGAGGCACTTCAGCATGGCTTCATTGAACGGAATGCATGAAAACGTGCTCTCGCTTTACAGTTTCTCGAAATCCTACGCAATGCCCGGCTTCCGCGTCGGTTACGGGGTGGGGCCGGAGTGGCTGATTAAGTCAATGACACATCTCCAGCACAACTTTGCCATTTGCGCGCCCACATTGGGCCAGCTTGCGGGGCTTGAGGCACTCAAAAAGTGCTCGGAGGACACTGAAAGGATGAGATTGGAGTATGACAGGAGAAGAAAAATGATTGTGAAAAGAATCGCGGAAATGGAGGGGCTGGAGCTGGAAAAGGAGCCGGAGGGCGCGTTCTACGTTTTCCCGCGCTTCAATACAAGGCACAGAATGAATTCAAGGCAATTCTTTGAGGCAATGCTCAAAAAAGCAAAAGTGGCGGTTGTGCCGGGAACCGAGTTCGGAAGCAGGGGCGAAGGGTTCGTAAGAATGAGTTATTCCGCGGAATACGGGAAAATAGAGGTGGCGCTGGACAGGATGGAAAGGGCGATTAAGGGGCTTTAAAGCCAAAGTAGGCGATTTAAAAAATTTTCCCTTCCAAAGCATTACATTAGGGGGGGAAATGGCCTTTGACGGCAAAAACCATTGAGAAGAAAGCATACGCGAAAGTAAACCTTACTCTCGACATACTCAAGCGGCTTCCTTCAGGTTACCACGAAGTCGAATTCGTGATGCAGCAGATAAACCTGCGCGACATTGTTTCGGTAAAGGAAATCCCGAAGGGGATACGCATAAAATGCGACCTGGAATCCGTCCCGACCGACCGGAAGAATTTGTGCTGGAAGGCGGTTGAATTAATGCAGGCGGAAGCCAAAACCGACAAGGGAGCGGAAATAACAATCCGGAAAGGGATTCCAATGGCTGGAGGGCTCGCGGGCGGAAGCACTGATGCGGGCGCGGTATTGCACGCATTGAACGAAATGTGGGAACTCGGATTAAGCCAGAAAAAACTGCTTGAAATGGGCGAAAAAATAGGAATGGACGTGTGCTTCTGCGTTGTCGGGGGAACGGCGTTCACATACGGAAGGGGAGAAAAATTGAGGCCAATAAAGGGGCCGGCAGAGCTTGACCTTGTGCTAAGCAATCCCGGAGTGGAAGTCCCGACTCCCTGGGCCTACAAGAACCTGAACACGGAATTTATTGGAAACAAGATGGCTTCAAGGAAAATGGAAAAACTGCTTGAGGCCGGCGCAAATGCGAAAACCATTGCGGGAGCGCTTCACAATGACTTTGAGTATTCAGTTCTGAGGCATTTCCCGATAATTGAAAAAGTCAAAGACCGCCTCAATGAAACGGGCGCAATCAATTCCCTGATGTCCGGAAGCGGTTCAACGGTTTTCGGAATAACGGAAAACGAGGCAAAGGCCAAAAAAATAAGGGAAGCGCTGCTGAAGGAATTTCCCGCGACTTTCACCGCGAAAACAATCCAGTCCCTCGAATGAGCGAATCAAAGCATTTTTTAACTTCTTCAGCCCCGATTAGTGAAACGGGTTTCATTCGAGGCAATGCTTATGGCGGAAGGATTCAGGATACTGGCAATGGATTTGCACAGCCACCTCCTCGAAAAGAAGGTGAAGCCAAAGGATTACTGGGGGCAGGCGAAAAAAATGGGATTGGACGCAATCGCGATTACCGAGCACGCGGACAAGGACCCCAAAAAGGCGTACTTCGAGGCCGCGAAAGCCAAGCCGAAGGAAATGCTCCTGATTCCGGGAATGGAAATGAACACGGAAGCGGGGCACGTGCTGATTTACGCGGATTCCGCGCGATTGTACGATTTTCCCGAATTGCAGGAATGGGGAGTGAAACTGCAGAAAGTTCTCGAGATTTCAAAGGCAGAGAATTTCATGGTGAGCATAGCGCATCCCTGGGGATTCTCCTATGATTCCGCTTCCTATCACCTCGGCGGAAGCAAACTGGCGTGGTTCGTGAGAAAGAACGACATAGGCGTGGAAGCCTACGACGGAATGATCGGAACCCTGAGCGAATTCATTCAGGACTCGAAATGGCTCCGCAGGACCTTGCGCTTCTTCGACAAGGTGGACAGGAACAGGGTAGCTTCGAAAATGCGCATCAACCGCCTCACGAACAAATTGAAGAAAAAACTGGAGCACAAGAGCACGGAAGTCATAAACCGGTGCTTTCTTGCAATGGATTTGGCGAAGGACGCGAAATTCATTACCGCGGGAAGCGACGCGCATTACGCGAACAGAATCGGGGAAGGAATACTCAAAATAAGGGCGCCGGAAAAGGCTGTAATAGGCAACGCGGAACTGCTTGAACTGATAAGGAACAGGGAGAACGTGGTGTGGGCGGGGCCCTACGTGGAAGAATCCGCGGACGGCAGCCTCGAAAAGAAAACCGCGCCGCTGAAGAAAAAGGAAATAATACTGGGAATAAAGTACGCGGTGGGGGAAGCGTTTATAGGGAACAGGAAGCGCAAAACCCTAAAGAAAAAGCTAAAAACCATTTAGTGTCCAAATTAATGCGTGATTTCTTGAAGTATTCCGTTTCCTCGAACTGCGATGTTGAATCGCTGCCCAGCGACGCGAGTTCCATCCATCTGGCGCGGCCGCTCAAACTGCTTTTGCTGAAGAAGATTGCGGTGAAGGGGGTGCGCGAGGTGTGCGCGGCAGATTCCACATTGAAACGGCTGTCGCGCAAAAGCATTGAATTCCTGAAGGGACAAGAAATCGCGGTCAAAAGGCAGACCGCGCGCGGAAGGCCCATAGGAATCGGAATGCAGAAAATGCTCGAAGTGATTGAAATGCGCCGGGACATGAAGTCACTGAGGAAAATCGAGGAGGCAACGGATGTTCCGAAGAGCACCGTGCATTACCTCGTGAGACACGCGGGAAGGGGAAAGATAAAGGTAAAGGGAAACGTGGTCCACTTAAAGTGAAAAAAACGGAGAAAAAGCGAAGTGATTTCAATGCATCCTGAAAGAATGGCCGCGATAATAATCAGGAACAGGAAAATACTCCTCGTAACCGGCTATGGCGGAACCGTTTACTGGACTCCCGGAGGGAAAATGGAGGAAGACGAAAGCCGCGAGGCGTGCCTGAGGCGCGAATTGTTCGAGGAGCTCGGAATAAGGGTCAAGGAAATGGCGTATTACACATCATACGAAACCCGCAAGGGAATTAAGGGAAGGCAGAAAAGCCGGTGCTATTTCGTGCGGCATTCAGGAACAATAAGGCCGAAAGGCGAAATAACGAAAATACTGTGGTATTCGAGGGGGGATTTCATTGTGGGAAAGCCGAGGCTTTTCAGCGGAATAGGCCAGAATCTCATCCCGAAGCTGATAAGCGACGGATATTTGTAACGGAAAAAAATCAAAAGTAATAAAAACTCCTAAAACAGATTGATGTTAGGAAACGCTTTTGGAAGGGGTTGATTGAATGGGGCAGATGTTTGACGAGAAGCTTGACGAGTACCTGAGGAAGGGCGACCAGCAGAAAGTGAAGTGGATGCAGAACATCAACAAGATAATAATGCCGTCGCAGACACAGAAAATAATCAACGACGACAAGACGGTTCTGCGCGAGCTCTTCATTCCTAAATGGGTTGACTGGGAATTGTTGCGCGACTGGGCATTGGGCAGGCCTCAGGCGAAGGCGAGCATATGCATCCTGTGCAGCTCCTCAAAGGACCTCGGATTGGTTTTCAACGGGAAATTCGTGTGCCAGGACTGCTTCATGAAAATAAAGGGAATGTGAATCCCTTATTTCCGGGAATTGGATTTCAGGAATGGTTTTTCATCTGTGCGGAGGGGAATTTTTTCCGTATTCCCGCGAGAGTGAGTTCGACGCACTTTGAAAGGACTTCTTCCGCGCCCTTCGCCTTTCCATTGAACGCGGCCGCTCCCTTATGGCCGCCGCCCCTTCCCTCGAAACTCTTTGAAAGCGAGTCCATTATTTCCGAAAGGCTCAGGCCGGTCTTTTTGAGGAAATCGTTTGAGGCGCGGCCGCTTACCTTTGCGTTTCCCTTCTCAAAATCGCAGGCAAACGCGACATCCGCGCCTATGCGCACGAGCATCGAGGCCGAACTTGCCTCGAATGCGCCCACCGAAGTTGTTGCGCACACGAATTCGGCAATCGAATAAATATTCACGCGCTTCGCCGCCTTGAGCTTCGCGACCTTCTCGGAAGAATTTCCCGGAATCTCGAAAAGCGGAATGATTTCCTGGACGCTCTTTTTTGAAATGCGCGAGCATTCAGCCATTACCTCAAAGGAATGCGGCGAAGCCACAGTGAAGCCCGCTGAATCCGTTATGATGCCCGCGCAGGCAAGCAATGCAATCTGCCTTGTGATTGGAATTGCCGCTTCGGAAATCAAATCATAAAGGAGTTCTGTGTTTGAAACGCTTTCCGGGTTGATTACCGTGAATTCTTTTGAGGCAATTTTGTCCGCGGAACCGGTGTGATGGTCAATCAGCATTTTTGGGCCTTTGAATTCCCTGGCCTTTCCCGCAAACGAGCCCAGCATGTCGTACGAATTGAATTCCGTGAGAATCATTGCGTCGAAGAATTCCGTGCTTTCGTCGTGAGAGTAGGGAATGCGCAGGTTTTCGGCAAGGCACTTTGCGTACGAGTTTATGCGCTCGGGAACCACTACGGTCGGGGAGCAGAATTCCTTGAGGCAGAAATAAAGCATTCCAACGGAGGAAATCGCGTCTATGTCCGCGGAGGAATGGGTTACGATGAGGACGCGCTTTCCATTCAATGCGGAAAGGAAGCGGGAGAAAGCGCTTTGCCCTTTCATTCTACCCCAACTTCTTGATTTCTCTGGATTTCCTGCCTTGAAATCGTTTTCTCGATTTGCGATTTTAGCTTGTTGAGCTTGTCGAGCAGGCTGTCTTCCTGCTTCTGGAGGGTCTTGAGGCGCAATTCAGTTGATTCCTTCTGGTCTTCAAGCTCCTTTTTCGCGGTAAGCGCGTCTGAAAGTATGAGCACTGAACCCACTGCCTTGTAAACCTTTTTTTCCTTTGATTTTTCGAGTTCGACAATGGCCAGGCCAAGACCGTTTGACTGCAATTGCAATTGCTGTTTTTGGGCGGACACGCCCATTAACTGATTTCTGTTCATTTCAAATTCCGCCAAGTCCTGCTGGTTCGGTTCCGCCATTCAAGATTCCTCCAGTATTTCCGCAGCCAATCCCGCGAGCTTCAAATGCGAGTTCAGGCTTGCCTTCAAGGCGCTTTTGTCTTTCGCCTTAATCACAATGTTCAGGCAATTCTTTTTAACGCTTACCTCGGTGTGGGAGCGCTTTTCGTATGCCATTCCGCCTTTGCGTTTCACGAAAACCGATTTCATTGCCTTGAGCGCAAGCGCGTTTGCCGGAAATCCGAGGGAAACCCTGAATTTCAGGTCATAATTTTTTTTCTTCAAGCAATTCACTTATTCCCTTTGCGAATTCTTTCGGATTGAAGCCGCTTCCCAATTCGGATTCAAGCAGGTAATGCCATCCGTTTCCGCGCAATTCGATTGCCTTCACGGAAAAGGGGATTCCCCTGCGCCCGGTAAACAAAAGCAAGGCCCCGTGGCCTTCGCGGTTTCCGCGCGAGATTATTGAAAGGAGGCTCCTTTTTCCGCGGCAAACGAATTCCGCCCGAATTTCCTTTGCCGCCCTGAATGCGAGGGCGCGCGTTGCAATCGAGGGCCTTTGCGAGGTCGTCACAAGCATTTTTGTCCTCACTTTGCCTTTACTTCCTTTCTGACGGGTTGCCTCACTTTTATGAATATTTTGTCTCCGCATTGGGGACAGCGCATCATTACTGCCGAAAGGTCCTTGATGGCGTGGCCGTTCCTGCACTTGTATGACATTATTGTTCACCTTCCGCGGAACCCGCTTTTTTCTGCCTCTTTTCCTTCTTTGCGGAACCCGCTTCGCTTCCTCCGCTGTTGCCTTCGCTTTCCTCGACTTCAACAAACTCGCCTTCAGGGGCTTTTTCCCTTTGGCCGATGAGTTCCGCAAGCTTTGGAAGGAACGATTTCTGGGAAACCATTTTTTGTATGGTTCTTCCGGTCATTGTGCTTGGAATGTAGGCTCCGCCCGCAAACCTCGAGCCGCACTTCGTGCACGCGTAAATGCCCGCGCTTTTCCTTTTTGCGCGCCTGAAACCGCAATTCGGGCAGACGTGCTTCCGCTTCTGCTTTGCCTCGATTTTGAGGACGCGCTTTTTCACTCCCACTCCGTAGCGCGACCCAAACCTTGCAACCGACTTGAGTTTTTTCGTTGCCAAGAAAATCACTCCTTCAATACCAGTTTCCTCAGGCCCTTTGACTGCTTCAAGGCGGTTTCAACGGCTTCCGTTATTTCGTTTGCGTGGAACGAGCCCGAAAGCCCTTTCTGGAAGGCGCTTATCCGGTCATCTTCAATTGTGGCAACGCTGAACCTTGCCGACATTGCCTTTTCTTCGGCAAGAATGGGATCCAAGACAACCGAGTCGAAGATTTTTGCGAAAGTGCTGAGTACGGGCGTGTTAGCGAGCTTGATTTTTCCTTCGTATTCGCCCTTGACTATTTCTCCGTCCTCGATTTTAGGAAGCCTTGCCTGCACTAACGAAGTAATTGCCGCCAATGCGCTTGCGTCCAAAAGGTTCCCGTCATCGTTTATTGCGTAAATGTCGAGGAACGCAATCCACACCTTTTCTCCTTCCACAAGGCACAATGACTTGAAGTCAAGGCACTTGCTTTCCCTTATTCCCCTGTCAACCACCCTTGCGAGCTCGATGCTCGTATCGTTCGGTGGCCCAAGCTCGAAGCTCGGCGAAGCCAATGGCAGTAATTCCGCGCCGACCGAAATGCTTCCTTGGTCGGGCGAATCCGGAAACGGGGTTCCAATCGCGAATTTTGCTCCGGCAATTACCTCGGTTTTCCCTATGAAAACGCGCGCCGAGCCGTCGGCGTTCTCGGAAATTCCGCGCTGGATTTTCACGTCCCTATACTCGTCGAATTTCCTTGCGTCAAGCCTTTTCTTTTCCTTTATTGCGCTTACGACCTTGTCGGACCGCAATTCCCAAAGAATGCTTCCCATCCAAATCACCTTTCCTCGATTCCGACTTTCTCGTCGTCTTCGCCTAACTCGTACTTTTTCTTGAGCGCCTCGCGCTGGATTTCATTTACTTTCCTGCACGACGCAATCGCGAGCTCGGAGGCTTTCTTCCATTCCTCAATGCTCAGCAGTCCGTCCAACTGCAATAAAACTATTTCTTCCGTGCTCGGAAGTATTGCCACCGGGATGTCCACTGCGTCAGGCGCGTCCTCTTCCGCCTTTGTGAGGTCCACGAGAATGTGGCCGCCGGCTTTTCCCACGGAGCAGCCTGAAACGAGGTCGCGCATGGGGATTCCCGCGTCCGCCAATGCAACGGATGCCGCGGTCAATGCCGCAATCCTTGTTCCCGCATTGCTGTCAAGTATTTCCACGAACACGTCAATGGCGGTGTTGGGAAACCTTTCAAGGAAAATGGCCCTTGAAAGGGCTTCGCCCGAAACCTTCGAGATTTCGATTTCGCGCCTTCCCGGCCTCGGGTTCTTCCTGTCGGGAACCGAAAAGGTTGCCATCCTGTAAGTGTACTTGACTATCGCCTTGTAGGGGTCCGCAATGTGCTTTGGCAGCGCTTCCTTCGGGCCGTAAACCGATGCAATAACCTTGTTCTGGCCCCATTCGAGGTAAGCCGAACCGTCCGCCCTCGGAATCACTCCGACCTTTATTTTTATCGGCCTTAATTCGTCGACCTTTCTTCCGTCAAGCCTTTTTCCGGACTTGTCCACGTAAACCAGTTCTTCTCCGGATTTCGCTTTCTTGGACTTCTTTTTTTCTTCCTTTTCCTTTTTTTCTTTTTTTTCCGTCATTTTTCATCACTCTCAATCAATGTCATTTCCTCGGTTCAGTTTCAGGGAAGCGCGAACGAAACGGGCTTTCATTTGAAGGCACAGGCGCATGGGCACTTTCCTGCGCCGGCGCCGGATTCGGGTTTTCCTTTGCAAGGAATTCCTGCATCTTGTTCGTTAAATTGCTCAAATGCGCTTCCGCCTCTATTTTCTGGATTGCCTTCACAAGCAATTCGATTTTGGGGCCTTTCGCCCAGCACCAGCCATTCCTTCCCACCGCAACAGAACAGCCCGTTCCGTGCTTGAGGACGTCAAGCATTGAGCCGTTCTTTCCGATTAGACGCGGAACCTTTACCGGAGAAACCGAAATCAGGTCTCCGCCGTAAAAGTAGCGGACTTCCCCCAATTCGACTTCGTTTATTTCGTTCACGTTCATTACTTTCGCGGAAACTATTGCGCCCGTGTTCAGCCTTTCCCTCAAATCCTTCTTGTTTATGAAGGACTGGTAGAACGAGTTTATGTCCACGCTGTAGCCGAAAATCCTTTCGCCGGTCACTATTCCTATTATTACGTCGCCCATAACAGGCTTGTATTTTCCCTCAAGAGGAACAACGCTTGCCGTAGTGGCCTCGTTGTTGGTTATTCCCAGGCAGTCCGAGTAAATTTTCCCGTTGTGTATGTAAACGTGCTCGCCCAATTTTTTTCTTTCCTCGCAAACCAGTTCGCCAGGAACCACGATCATTTTTCCCAATCCATCACCTTTCCGTTTTTCTTTTTTTCAACCACAATCTTCAGCCCGAAGCCTGACCCGAAATTATCTTGGTTTCAACGCTTCCGTGCGTCACGTGATTCAATTCGCTAATTACCTCTCCTTTCATTCCCGCGGGAATGTTCACCACGAGCACAAGGCTTCCGTCCTTCTGCCATTCCTGCTTCTTTATTCCATACTTGTGCATCACGAATTCCGCCTTTCCAGCGAATTCCGCCCCGATTTTCGCCGCGAGGCCTATTTCATCCATTGAAATCGGAATCAGCCTCCGTATTTCCTTCACGATTGAAGGAACCTGGTCGCGCGCCGTCCTGAACAAGTCAACCTGCACCTTCGCCTCTTCCATTGCGTTCTCAATCCTCTGCGGCGGGTGCGGCGAGTTTGTCTGCGGGTTTATCGCGTTCCTTGAAATCAATGAAATCACTTCCTTCCTTCTCTGTTCCAGCATTCTCCTTCTCTGGTCGGTCGTGAGCTGGACGTCGCCCTCGATTATTATCTGCGTTGCGATCGCGGAAATGTTCTGCGTCCCGAAAATTTTTCCCACTGTTTCCGTTGAAGCTTCGTCCCCCTTTCTCGCGTCCCTG
>JBAZPA010000010.1:0-13777 GCA_041648435.1 archaeon | reverse complement strand
TAGGTTCCGATAATCGGCCCGACGGAGTTGCTGGTTAACGACGAGAATAAAAAGCAGAGCGACGCGACGGTCATCTGCACCCAAACCGCCAGCAGATAGGCGATGAGAAAACGATACAGCGCTTCGCCTTGACTCAGGATCAAAATTCCTTTATCGAAAACGAACAAATCGCCGCCGCCGACAATCAGGATGCCGAGTCCAACGCTCAGAAGTCCGAGGAACAACACGATCGCGGCGGTATAAACGAATGTCGCGATAAACTTGGCGGTGATTACCTGAAACCGCGAGATCGGACGTGTCAGCCAGATGCGAAACGTTCCCGCCGCGCCTTCGCTCGAAACCACATCGCCTGCGACCAAAACGATGAAAAACGGAAAATGAACCCAGAGCACGTTCATCAGAAAATAGGAAACGATCAGTCCGTTCACCAGCGAGCCGACGAACATGAACGAATTTTTCATGGAATTCAGCGCGTTGTCCTGAACGCCGAATCCGTACTTCCGAACCAAAAACATGATGACCGGGATTAAAACCGCAATCGTGATAAAACCGATGTACGTGCGCCATTTGCTGGTGATCTTGATGATTTCATACCATGTCGCTTTCAACAACAGCGTCATTTCACGTCCCGGTTCAGCAAAGTTAAATAATAGTCTTCCAGCGATGTCCGGGGAATGACCGACGAGACGGCGAACTCGTTTTCCACCAAAAAGCGAGTCAATCGCGGCCGGTGTTCCGCCGGAATCTGAATTTTCAAAACGCCGTCACCGGGCGTTATTTTCTGTATCCAGGTCTCTTTTTCCAGCAAAGACATCGCGCGTTGCGGGTCGTTTACTTGAACTTCGGTTATGTAGAAATCGGTTTTCCGTAGCAGGCCATGCACTTCGCCCTGCACCACGAGTTTACCATTGTCGATGATCGCCATGTGCGAACAGGTTTGTTCGATTTCGTGCAGAAGATGAGACGAAAGGAAAATCGTAATGCCGAAGTCTCCGGCAAGGCGCAAAACCAGTTCGCGGATTTCCTTGATGCCTTCGGGATCGAGCCCGTTTGTCGGTTCGTCGAGAATGATGATTTCCGGATGATTAATAATCGATTGCGCGATGCCGAGCCGCTGTTTCATGCCGTGCGAATAGGATTTTACGCGATCGTTTGCCCGGTCGGCGAGTTTGACGATCTCGAGAACTTCGTCGATGCGTTTGTTGGGAACGCCACCGCTGATTCCGGCGAGCATCTGAAGATTTCGTCTGGCGGAAAGGAATAGGTAGAAGTCTGGCTTTTCGACCAGTGCACCGATTCTGGCGTAAACGCTTCGGCTGGTTTTCCGGAAATCTTCTCCGAAAAACGCAAACTCGCCTGTCGTCGGTTTGATCAGCGAAAGCAGAATGCGAATGGTTGTGCTTTTCCCGGCGCCGTTCGGACCCAGAAATCCAAAAATCTGCCCTTTTTCGACGTGCAGATTCAGATTGTCCACCGCCCAGCGGTTTCCAAATCGTTTGCTCAGGTTTTTCGTTCTCAGAATCATTTCATTACACCAATTTCAAGCATTGGCAAATTTAATCGCCAAAAGGCGCTTTGACAAGGAAGACAAAACCTAAAAAGAAATTGGACGAATATTATCCGGAAAAGTCGATGAGCCTTTGCTCAAAACGATCAGGGCGAAGAAATCAGTAAAGAGTCTTAATTTGAATTGGGATAAAACGATGCGTAGAAAGTGGTATTGCTTACTCCGACTAAACCGAACACAGAATGCCGAAACTTTCGCCAACCACTTTTGATAAAAGATTACGATTGAGTGTGCTAAAGTGTCCGAATGTTTTCCGGAATCGGTGTCCGATTTGATCGGAATATCCAGACTACACTTGCATTTCATTTTTAATCCATGTAAAATCGACGGTAATTAAAAAATTGAAAAAATGATATCCGGTAATGACATTTCAAGTTCCAAACGCTGATTCGGTTCTTTTTAAGAAAGGAAAAGCAGATAAATGTGCAGGTTGAAAGCAATTGTTTATGGCTTCCTTCTCTATATAATCGTCGGAATCGGCGCAATATTTGGCGCAGACCGATTGGCTGTTTTGGACTTCAATGCCGAAGGCGTAACGGCTTCTGAGAGTCGCACTATCAGCGACCGGATGCGCACGGCAATGGTAGCGTATTCCTATTTTGAGGTCGTCGAGCGTGAGAAATTTGAAGAAATCATCAGGGAACAGGGCGCGCAATTGACCGGCTGTTTTGACGATGCATGCGTCGTGCAAATCGGTCAGTTGGCGGGCGCGCAATACATGACGGCGGGAAACGTCCGGCGCGTCGGAAGTGGGTTGTTTCTTTCTGTCCGCATCATCGATGTTGAAACCGGCAAACTCTTAGCACAGAAAGATCTGACCGTCCGTTCGACGGATATTTTCGAATTAGCGGAAACCGCTCCGACTCTGGCCAATGATCTGATCCAGCAGTTTGTCGATAAAAAGGGATTGAAAGCAGGCGCTCAGCGTTCAGCAATTGATGAAAGTACTGTTGGTAAAATCAAACTGAATGTCAGCGAATCCGGTGTGCATTTGATTATCGACGACAAATCTTATGGCGTCCTTCCACAGAAGATCATTTCCGTCCAAGTACCCGCCGGTTATCATCAGGTTGCCATCGAAAAAGACGGATTTCAGTCGTGGTCGGGCAATGTTCTTGTCGCGCTGGGACAAACTTCTGAACAGACGATTACATTAGCAGGAAAAGGCGAACCTGCGCAACAAGTCATCGACTGGGCAATGTTGAATGTGAAGACACAACCGGATAATGCAGTGTTGACCATCGATGGTGTCGAATATGGTCAGACATTCTTTCAGGGGCAGGTCAGCCCGGGAAAACATCAACTACAAGTTTCTAAGCCGCTCTATTATCCAACAATCAGAGACATCGACCTCAAACCCGGAGATCTCATCCCGCTGGAACTGTCATTGAAACCGCATTTCGGAAGCCTTAAAATCACCTCAACGCCACCGGGTGCGACATTTTCCATCGACGGACGTATCGAGATTCAGCGGACGCCTTTGACACTGACGCAGGTTACCTCGGGACAACATGAAATTACCATGAATCTGACGGATTATCGAACTTATTCAGCGACCGTTCTGGTTGATGACGAAAAAGAGAGCGCAATTGATGCCAAGATGACACCGGCATTTGGATATCTGAATCTAACGACAACGCCACTTGATGCATCGGTTACGATTAACGATAAACCTGTTGGCAATGCACCCTTGCTGAATTACAAACTAATGTCCGGCAAATATTTGCTGACACTAAAAGCCGATTTCTATAAAACCACGCAGGAGGAAATCATCATCTCCGATGGGCAAACTTTGACGAAAGCCATCGAGTTACCGCCAGACTTCGGTTCGATTTCCATCCAAGCCGCGCCGATTGGTTCTAAAGTGTCGATCGACGGAAAAGCCGCGGGCGTCTCACCGTTGTTTATCAAACAAATTGCAGTTGGCAGTCATAAAGTCCGCATTGAGAGCGGCGAACATTACGAACCATTCGAGACGACACTGTTCGTCGGACTCGGTGAAACGCAGGTGATACAGACATCATTGAAAGAACGCATCGGTTCGCTGATGATTACCAGCAATCCGCCGGGCGCGATCATCAAAATCGACGGCGCTGGCTATAAACTGACTTCCGGAGAAAACGCCAAAACGCCAATCAAACTTAGTCGAATCTGGGCGGGCGAACACACGGTTTCGCTGGAAATGCCCGGCTACGCGCCCACCAAACAAAATGTTGTCATCCGGGTCGATGATCTGAAGCCTATGCAATTCACCTTAGAGAAACTCGTTACCATCAAACCACGTTATCAGGCATTGTGGCGATCGGCAGTGTTGCCTGGGTTCGGCCAGGTTTATTCCACACGTTTCCAGGCGGGCGCGGGGTATATAATAGGAGAATTCGTACTGCTTCTTGTATTTCAAAAACAGAAAGATGAGTACAAACTTCTTCAAAATGAATATCTTGAAACGAGACAAGATTACCGTAACACTATTGGAACACCAGCAGAACTTAAAACTGCTTGGAATAGCGTCCAAAGTGCCTACGATAAAATGGATAATCAATACCGATATCAACAGTTTGTTACCGCTGCGATGGTTGGATTGTACATCTGGAATATTGCTGATGCCTATTTGTTCGTGCCTAAAATCATTGAAAAGCACACTAGTGTTTATCCAACCGTTGATGGATTTTCTCTGCGGTTAGAAGCGGAGTTACCATGAAATCGAAGTTGCTATTCCGATTCTGGATGGCTCTGCTAATCGGTCTATTTTCCTGTTCACCACGCGAGGAACTCGCTCCGCCAGATAATCCGTTAGACCCGGATAATCCCGATTACGAATCGCCGACTGCGACCATCACATCCGGTCAGGTTAATGGCAGTATCATGACCACCGAATCGGTGACCTTTACCTGGGAAGGTAATTCAATTACAAAAGACTTTTCATATCGGTTTGACGACGGTGAGTGGTCAGATTGGACGACGATTCGGACAGTGACTTTTGCTTATCTCGATGAACTAGCGCATCGGTTTGAAGTGCATGCAAGAGGGGAAAACGACGAGATTCAGGAAATACCCACAAGTAACGACTTCACCACGGACGCCGTCGTTGGTGCGTCGCTGATTCTATTCCCGTATTGTCAAACGAAGAATGTCGGCGATACGATGACTGTTGCCGTGATGCTGGAAGAAGTAACGGACATTCTCGGTGCAGAGTTTACGCTGACTTACGATCCGGCGGGATTTCAATTCATCGATTCTCAAACCGGCGCGTATGCGGACTCGATTCATGCGACGGGCTTGCAGGTCGTCGAGGTAGATCCGGTTCTGGGCAAGATTTTCGCCTCGGTTACTGCCGCCGCGGGAAGCGTAAAGTCTTTTTCCGGCACGGCATCTTTATTAACGATCCGTTTAAAGACTGTCAAGGCCGGAACCTTTACGCTGACGCTGGGAAACGGTGTTCTGGTCGATTCGAATCGTCAACCGGCAACAATCAATCGCCTGCGTAGTGGAGTGGTGGTGGTGAAATGAAAGGGAAATGATCGACAGAATCAGGAGAGCGAGATGGAAGAGCTGTCATTGAGCACCGACTATAGATCTCTATTAAGAGAAATTAAAGAGCGCATTCGTCAAGCCCAATATCAGGCACTGCAGGCAGTTAATAAGGAATTAATCCAACTCTATTGGGACATCGGGAAAATGATAATCACCACTCAGGAATCGTCCGGCTGGGGAAAATCGGTCGTGGAAAATCTCTCCGCCGATCTGCAAAATGAATTCCCCGGAATCCATGGTTTCTCGGCGGCGAATCTCTGGCGCATGAAGAACTTTTATCAGACTTACGCAACTAATCCAAAACTCGCACCACTGGTGCGGGAAATTGCCTGGTCACATAATCTCCTTATTCTGGAAAAATGTAAAGACGAACTGGAGCGCGAATTTTACATCCGCATGACTCTGCGTCAGGGCTGGTCGAAAAATGTGCTAATTCACCAGATCGAAAATCAATCCTTTTCAAAAACTTTCAGTGGGCAAACTAATTTTGACAAAACCTTGCCGCCACCAATTCAATCTCGCGCTAAATTGGCAATTAAAGATGAATACACTTTCGATTTCCTCGAACTTGGCGAGGAGTACTCCGAACGTGAGTTTGAGTCGGCAATCATCGGAAAAATCAATCGCTTCCTGATAGAAATGAACGGATTATTCAGTTTTGTTGGCAATCAATTTCGTCTCCAAGTCAGTGATCACGAATATTTCATCGATTTGCTCTTGTTTCACCGATCTTTGCGCTGTTTGGTTGCTGTCGAACTAAAGGTGGGTGAATTTCAGCCGGAACATGTCGGTAAAATGCAGTTTTATCTAGCGGTTCTGGACGATAAAGTGCGATTGCCGGATGAAAATCCCTCTATCGGAATCATCTTATGTAAAACGAAAAACAGGATGGTTGTCGAGTATGCTCTTAAAGCAACGGCTAAACCGGTCGGCGTAAGTTCTTATCAAATTACCCGCCAACTCCCGAATGAACTCAAAGGACTTCTGCCCGAACCCGAACAAATCATGAGATTGTTGGATGAATTATAGACAAATCCAACGAATAAATTCTCCACAGGGAATCCCGTGGATGGATGATAATTATTGCGTCACCATGAAAACCGATGAATCGGTTCGGATGATAGAATTCGCGTCCTTCCATACCCCACGTTCCGCCGGGTGGCGGACAAGTTCCACGAGGGATTATTCTGAACTCGTCAACGACCTCATTCAGATTAACCCACAGATTCATCTGTGGGATGACGATGAATCTCTCCATCGGAGCGATTGTGGCTATCGTTAAAATGACACCGGAATATCCGCATCTGCTGAATGAACTCAAAGAGCGCATTCATCAGGCACAACTCCGTGCATCAATGTCAGTCAATTCTGAACTCGTCCGGTTGTATTGGAATATCGGCAAGCAGATTTTAGACGCGCAAAACAAGGAAGGCTGGGGCTCTAAAGTCATTGACCGGCTTTCCGACGATCTTCAACATGAATTTCCAGAAATGAAGGGGTTTTCCTCCCGAAATCTGAAATATATGCGGGCGTTTGCCGAAGCATGGCCGATTGAGGCAATTGTGCAAGAACCGCTTGCACAAATAACGTGGTACCATAATATCACGTTGATTGACAAATTGAAAGACAGGGAAGAACGGTTGTGGTACGTCCAAAAAACCATCGAAAATGGCTGGAGCCGCAATGTTCTCGTCCATCAAATCGAAAGCGGGTTATTGGACCGCCAGGGGAAAGCAATCACGAATTTTGAGAATACTTTGCCCGCACCGCAATCCGACCTTGCCCGGCAATTGTTGAAAGACCCTTACACGTTCGATTTTCTGACTATTGACGAAAAAGTAAAAGAACGTGAACTGGAACGGGGTTTAATTACGCATTTGCGGGATTTACTGATCGAATTAGGCAAAGGATTTGCTTTTATCGGGAGTCAGTATCATCTGGAAGTCAGCAAAAGGGATTACTACCTCGATCTTCTCTTCTATCATGTTCAACTGCACTGCTATATTGTGATTGACCTGAAAACGGGCGAATTCCAACCGGAATATTCCGGAAAGATGAATTTCTACCTTTCGGCTGTTGACGATCTGCTTGCAGGGGGAAAAGATGCCGCATCAATTGGGATCATTCTCTGTAAAACCCGGGACAAATTGACGGTTGAGTACGCTCTGCGAGATACCAGCAAACCGATTGGAGTGGCGGCTTATCGTTTGACCAAATCACTGCCCGATGAACTGAAATCTGCTCTACCCAGCCTCGCAGAAATAAGGGGGAAACTGTGAAAACCGATGAATCGGTTCGGATGATAGAATTCGCGTCCTTCCATACCCCACGTTCCGCCGGGTGGCGGACAAGTTCCACGTGGGGCTATTCTGACGAACCGTTATTCCATTTCTGCGAATGGTTATTTCGTTCCTGCAACGAGTTGTTCTCTTCAGGAAAGCAGTCATTCTCTTCCGGAAAGGAGTTATTCACTTCCGGAAAGGAGTTATTCCGCTCCCGCATAGACTTATTCCGTCCCCGAAAGCAGTTGTTCAGTACCGGGAAGGAGTTATTCCGTTCCCGAAAAGAGTTGTTCTGTTCAGGAAAGCAGTTGTTCTGTTCAATAGTCCAACCGTTAAGTTTATTAGCCCAGCCGTTCAAGATAATAGCCCATCCATTCACGACATTAGCCCAGTCCCGATTGATCGGGACTGGGAAAGAGATTCAATTAACCACGGAGCAATCCAAATGAGAAACAAAATTTCCAAACTCATTTTAATTTCTGTTCTATTATGCTGGTTTCATGTATATGGTACAGAATATCCGGGTCCTGATATTACGCTACCAAGTGCATCGGGAATAACAGTTGGCCAATTAGAGATCACATATACAGGTACAATTTCAGATATAAATATTCAGATTAGTTATGAATCAGCGGTCGGATCTGCACTTTGCTACCTGGTGTTTATATTGAAGTCTCCGAGTGGTACAAGTATTGAGCTGGGTAGAGGTGCTTATGCTTCTGGAAATTTAGGCGGTGCGTTGATGTATGAGACGATGTTTGATGATGAGGCCTCAGTGTCTATATCGGAGGCATTATCACCATACATTGGCAATTATCGCCCTCGTGGGGATTTGTCTACAGTTGATGGTGAGTCAATACAGGGTACGTGGAAATTAATAGTACAGAATACACAAAATTATTCAGGTAGTTTGAGTTGGATAGTATATTTAGAAACAAATTCAAATACACCGACTGAACCTCCTAATTATGGTACAGAATATCCGGGTCCTGATATTACGCTACCAAGTGCATCGGGAATAACAGTTGGCCAATTAGAGATCACATATACAGGTACAATTTCAGATATAAATATTCAGATTAGTTATGAATCAGCGGTCGGATCTGCACTTTGCTACCTGGTGTTTATATTGAAGTCTCCGAGTGGTACAAGTATTGAGCTGGGTAGAGGTGCTTATGCTTCTGGAAATTTAGGCGGTGCGTTGATGTATGAGACGATGTTTGATGATGAGGCCTCAGTGTCTATATCGGAGGCATTATCACCATACATTGGCAATTATCGCCCTCGTGGGGATTTGTCTACAGCTGACGGTGAGTCAATACAGGGTACCTGGAAATTAATAGTACAGAATACACAAAATTATTCAGGTACGGCAAATTGGTCTATTTTTATAAAAACTACTAATAGTAGCCTACCTGCTACCCCCCAGTACCTCACCGCCCAAACTGGCAACCAGCAAGTCACGCTCCGCTGGCAGAAGAACACCGAATCTGACTTCCTGCGTTATCGTATCTATGGTGGAACCACTGCCAATCCGACGACTAAGATTGACTCAACAACCGGTGGAATTCTGGGTACGATCAAAGTCATCTCCGAATTGACGAATTATCAAAAATACCATTTCCGCATAACTGCGGTGGATTCTGCCGGAAATGAGAGTGTTTACTCTAATGAAGTTAGCGCGACGCCATGTGAAATTATGACAGATATTGACGGTAATACGTATCAGACTGTAAAAATCGGTGACCAAATTTGGATGAAAGAAAACCTGAAGGTTACCCATTACAACAACGGTGAAGCGATACCTAACGTTACCAACAATACTGAATGGGGAGGACTTACTAACGGTGCCTACTGCGACTATAATAACGATGTCAATAATGCAACCACTTATGGACGGCTGTACAACTGGTACGTTGTAAATGATATTCGAAATATTGTGCCATCAGGCGGCTGGCATGTACCAACTGATACGGATTGGCAAACTTTGGTTGATTATCTGGGTGGGCAAAGCGTAGCCGGCGGGAAAATGAAAGAAAAGGGAACTTCGCACTGGATTGGAAATCCCGGCGCTACCAATGAAAGTGGATTTTCCGCATTGCCCGGTGGTGGCCGTTTCAACATTAGTACATACTGCGACATAGGCTGCCATGGTAACTGGTGGTCAGTTACGGAGGGCGGTAGTAACGTTGCTTGGTACCGGTATCTATATGATGAAAATTCAAGTGTAACCCGTAACTGCGATTTTAAACGTGATGGTTTTTCGGTTCGATGCCTTAAAGGTTATAATGTCTACCCATCTACCCCGATCAATTTCACCGCTACCTCCGGAAACGGTCAGGTTACACTCAAGTGGAATAAAAATACAGAATCTGATTTCCTCCGTTACCGCATCTATGGCGGAACGAGCGCGAATCCAACGACGAAGATTGATTCGACTACCGGTGGAATTCCGGATACTGTCAAAGCTATAACCGAACTGACAAATGGAACGAAGTACTATTTCCGAATCACTGCGGTGGATTCGGCTGGTAATGAGAGCGGTTTCTCGAATGAGGTGAGCGCCATTCCCGACGATTACGAAGCACCTCAGGTCAATTTGCTTTCCCCATCTGGCGGTGAGAAGTGGCTGGAAGGTTCACAGCATCTGATTAAATGGTCTGCCTCTGATAATGTCGAATTACATCATCATTTGTTGTTCTATTCAGTCGATAATGGGCAGAATTTCACCCGGATTGACAGCGTTTTGGGTGAAGTGGATTCCTTATTATGGACAGTCTCAAACAAGATTACAAAACAGGGTAAGATAAAAATCACTTCTTATGATGCTCGTGGCAATTCTGCGTTTGCGGTGAATCCGAATCCGTTTGAAATCGTGGACAATACTCCACCAACTGTTCATATTGAGACGCCGCAGACTTTAGCCACCGGTGACAGTGTTACGATCATCTGGACGGCATCGGATAATTCAGGCAACTTCCGCCGACATTATCTGTACTTTACGGAAAGCCGTTCATCAGCATTTGTTTTATTAGATAGCCTTCACGGTACAAATCGTTCTTTTCTCTGGCGTGTACCGGATATTGTCTCATCGGAATGCCGATTGAGAATTGTTTCGAAAGATTTAGTTGGCTTGACAGCAGATGACACAACCGGATATTTTAGTATTGTCGATCAAACACCGCCGGTAATCACGATTCTATCACCAACCGCTGGATTCTCTGTCCCGGAAAACCAACCGTTCACTATTCGTTGGCAAGCGACAGATAATATTGCAATGGACTCTGTAACCGTTCGTTACATCTATTTTGGAAGTTATGTTAGCTTTGATGTTGCTTTTTTGTCGGCCGATTCCACTTCCTGTCAGTATCAGATATATCAAGGGATGACCGAAAGGGCACTGATTTTCGTCTCTGGCAGAGATATTTATGGAAATATAACAGTCAAATCAAGCGGTGAGTTCCGCGTGACTGATGGAACTCCGCCCTCAGTTTCTATCACGCCATTTCCCGCTGACCAGCACTTTGAAACATTCCAGTCGGTTACCATCAATTGGACCGCGACCGACAACGCGGGTGTGCAATTCATCGATCTGGATTATTCCGTAAACGGCGGCGCTGAGTGGAAGCCAATAGCGGCTCATGAATCCAACGACGGTTCTTACGACTGGATGATCCCCGATGAACAGTCAGAAAACTGTAAAATCCGCGTCATTGCAACAGACGGCGTCGGGTTGTCCGATACTTCCATAAGTGCAGGCGCTTTCACGATTGTCCGCGTCTATCCAAAGTTAGCGGCATTTTCGTCCGTGCTGTCACCGCTTGACACGCTGGTTTTGGAATTTACACAGGCGATGGACAGCGCCGGATTTCGTAATGGTTGTGTTTTACATAGCAGAACTTCGGGCGATTTGACTTATCGCTATCGTTTCTATGATAATCTACGAAAGGCGAATTTATTCTTAACTGAGTCATTTACATCGCGCGATACTCTATCGGTACTTCTGACGGCCAATTCCACAACGAATGTCTACGGCTATGGCTTGGACGGCAATGCGAACGGTGTTTTCGATGGCTCGCCGACGGATAATATGATGCTGACCATTCCGGTCGAGATTGCCGGTGATTTCAATAACGATGATGTTGTCAACTTTGACGACTTTGCGCCGTTCGTTTTAGCGTGGCAAGGACGCGACTTCGGAAAGGAATTGGCTCCCAATCGTGGTGAAGTTCCCAGGATTACCATTTCACCTGACCAGAAGTATGACGTCTATGACTTGACGACATTTGTGAGTCTGTGGAACTGGACGGTTGGTCTGAGAAAAGCATTGCCGCTGTTAGAGGATTTCCCTGAAGTTGATTTTCCAATCACGCAGGAAGGCAATAATATCATTGTCAAGCCTAATGGTTCCGACGTGATCGCTTATCAGTATTTAGTCGAGTACGATCCGAATGTCGTTAATCTCAAATATACTGACAATCGACTTGCCCGGATTACCGAAACAAAGATGCAGATGGTCGATGCCTTTCCGGACAGCGGGCGGCTGTTAATTTCCGAAGGATATTTTAATGCCAGCGTTTTACCGGAAATGCACCTGGAACTTTCACCCAAGGGCAGGAATCCGTACGAAATTATAATTGCCTATCAAACCGTTCAGATTGATTGCACGCGGGTCATGGGCAAACGCACAATCCTACTCCAACCGATCCCGACGGTTTATTCTCTGAGGCAAAATTATCCGAATCCGTTCAACGCTGAGACGGTCATCGAATACGCCCTGCCGGAGAAGAGCGCCGTCGAATTGATCGTTTACGATTTGCAGGGCAGAGAAGTGCGGCAGTTAGTGAGCGGAACTCAATCACCGCGATATTACCGGGTTATTTGGGACGGAAAAAACGACGCCGGACAGCCGGTTGCCAGTGGGATTTATCTACTTCGGATGCTGGCGAGCGGTGAAGGGAAATCATTTGTTAAAAAGAGCAAAATGGTGTTGCTGAGGTAGGCAGAATAAATCAGACTACAGAAGTTCTCCGTACGAAATCTTATGTTTTACTTTGGGGACGAAACTGTCCTTTTCCTGTGTGAAAACTCTGGGTTGACCCAGCGAATCGAATACCGGTTCGCCGTTTCCGAAGAAATCAGAGTCTTTTTTCAGACGAGCTGTTCGACGATCTGGACAGCGGCGTTCGCATCGCGTCCATAACCATTTGCGCCAATCGAATCGGCGTATGCCTGCGTGACCGGCGCGCCGCCGATGATGATTTTCACGTCGGAATTCTTGAAATGGCTGACGACCTCTTTCATGTAAACCATTGTCGTCGTCAGAAGCGCACTGCACATCAGAATTCGAATGCCGGAATCGACGGCGGACTGAAATTTTTCCACACTGCAGTTGGTGCCGAGGTCGGTCACTTCGTAACCTGCGCCTTTCAGCATGATGGCGACCAAGTTTTTCCCGATGTCGTGCAGATCGCCTTTGACCGTTCCGACGGCGACTTTGCCGCGGGACCGATGTGCAGACTTGACCAACAACGGTTCGATCAGCGTCAGCCCGGATTGCATGGCGCGTGCGGCAATGAGCATTTCCGGGACATAGATTTCGCTTCGCGAGAAGCGGTCGCCCATCTCGCGCATTGCGGGAATCATCGAGTCTTCCAGCAAAATTACGACGTCCTGATTTTTGCTCAGCGCTGTTTGGATGCTTTCCTGGACTTTCATGCGATCACCGTCGATGATTGCCTGATATAAAACTTCATTTCTTGCCATAATTGCTCCGTTTGATAAGGTTAAAGTTGTTATTTTGGATGTCCGAAAATGCCGGTTTCCCGGAAACGCGCCATGATGCGATCGCGGTCTTCCGGGCGACAGATGACTGCGAGTTCGGGATATTGGATATGCGCTTGGGCTTTTTCAATCTGCCAGCCACTGCCGGAGAAATCGACGGAAACCAAGTCGTCTTCCGTCTGAATGAATCCTTTGAGCCGGTAAATCGCGTCGGAAATTGTCGAAACCGTGATTTTCAGTCGTTCTACAGACGCCATCGGATGTGAAATGTGGAGGTTAAAATAGCGCGGATCACTGCATTCCGCCAATTTGCCTGCCATATCGCGTAGCGATGGCTGACCGCCGAATATATCCATTTCGATCCGGCAGAAAGTCGTAAGTCTGCACGGTGCGTTGGGATTGATTTCCTGAATCAGCGTTTCGGTTTGCATCAGCGCTTCCGGCGTCGCCAAATCGGTCTTGTTGATTAAAATCGTGTCCGCGGCCTCGATCTGTGCGCGGATGCTCGGCAGAGTTTGGTGCAATTTCGGCAACGTGAATGGGTCGGCGATGGCTACGATTTGGCTGACGAAGAACGCATTGTCGAGACGCGTTTCGCGGAGAAGTTGAC